>NZ_JANSIQ010000057.1:0-23626 GCF_047502685.1 Synechococcus sp. OH20
GCCAAAATGCGGGGGGCCAAAGCCGCGTCTCGAAAAGCCATCTCCATAAAGCATCTGTGTAAATCGCGTTTACTCTATCTCAGATCGGGCAGAGGAGCTGGAAAAAATCCCTTGCCGCCCGAGCGCGTTGTCTCCCTCGGCTCTTATCTTCTCACCGCCTGTTGCACGGGATCCCTGGCCTCATCCTGTGGCGGTGGGGGGCAACTCGGTCTAGCAACGGTACACGGTGCGGGTGCCTGGCTCTGACCCAACCGACTCACGGCGACGGCAGTTGCAGGAGCGGGTGGCTGCGGCCACTGCTGAAATCCTCACAAAACAAACCTGCCCCTAGTATCTTGAGTGTTATTCTTCCAATCCCCCAAAAACTGGATCCCAAGCCCTGTCCTCACAGATGCGCGGCAGGGCTGAGGGAATGTCAATTTTGGGACTCAGCCGGCTGCGACGGCTGCCATTTCAGCACCAGAGTAGAGAGGGGCGGCAGGCAAAGATCGAGGGAGTAGGGCAGGTTGTGGTAGGCCCAGTCATCCGTCCACTTGCCCCCCAAGTTGCCGACGCCGCTGCCCCAGAACTCCACCGCGTCGCTGTTGAGCAGCTCCCGGTAAAACCCTCGCTGCGGCACCCCAATGCGGTAATTCGGCCAGACCACCGGCGTAAAGTTACACACCACCACCAGCCATTCCTTGGGATTCTCTGCATAGCGGATGAACGAAACAATGCCGCGATGGTCGCTGCAGTCGATCCAGCGGAACCCTTCTGGCTTGGTGTCTTGGGTGTAGAGGGCCGGTTGCGAACGCAGCAGATGGTTCAAGCTGGCCACGTAGTGGCGCAGTTTGGCGTGGGGCTCATATTGCAGCAGCCCCCAGTCTAGATCTGCCCACACATTCCACTCGTTCCACTGGCCAAACTCCATGCTCATAAACAAGGTTTTCTTGCCGGGGTGGGTGAACATGTAGCCGTACAAAGCCCGCAGGCTGGCAAACTTATGCCAGTGATCCCCCGGCATTTTGCCCAGCATGTGGCTCTTGCCGTGTACCACCTCATCGTGGGAAAAAGCCAGCATGTAATTTTCGCTGAAGGCATACATGAGGCTGAAAGTCACTAGGTTGTGATGGAACTGGCGGAACCAGGGATCCATGCGGAAATAGTCCAGCATGTCGTGCATCCAGCCCATGTTCCACTTGAGGTTAAAGCCCAGCCCGCCCACATGGGTTGGCCAGGTTACCATCGGCCAGGCGGTAGACTCCTCGGCAATCGAAAGAGCGCCGGGGTAGTACTTAAAAATGAGGGTATTGAGCTGGCGGAAGAAGTCAATCGCCTCCAAATGTTCTCGCCCACCGTAGCAATTGGGGATCCAGTCTTTGCGGTCATAGTCCAGATAAAGCATTGAGGCCACCGCATCCACTCGGATCCCGTCGATGTGGTATTTCTCAAACCAAAAAAGGGCGTTGGCCACCAGATAGTTGCGCACCTCGTTGCGGCCATAATTGAACACTAAAGTGCCCCAACCTTTGTGTTCTCCTTTGCGAGGGTCGGCGTATTCGTAGAGGTGGGTGCCATCGAAAAAGGCCAGCCCATGCCCATCTTTGGGAAAATGCCCCGGCACCCAATCGACAATCACGCCAATGCCAGCCTGGTGGGCGCGATCGACAAAGTACATAAAGTCTTGCGGTGATCCGTAGCGGGAGGTTACCGCGTAGTAGCCGATTACCTGGTAGCCCCAGGAGCCGTCGAAGGGGTGTTCGGCTACCGGCAAGAGCTCGATGTGGGTAAAGCCCAGCTCCTTGACATAGGGGATCAACTTGTCTGCCAGCTCCCGGTAGGTGAGAAAGCGGGTGTTGGGCTTTTGATCCACCGACACCAGGTGCCCATCGGGGGACGGGTCTTCCGTGGAAGCGTGCATCCAGGATCCCAAATGCACCTCGTACACCGAAATCGGCGAGCGCAGCGGGTCGGTGGCAGCCCGTTTTTCCAGCCACTCCTGGTCGTGCCAGGTGTAGGTGTTGAGGTCGGCTACAATCGAGCCGGTTTTGGGTCGCACCTCCTGCTGAAAGCCATAGGGATCCGATTTTTCGTAGATATCCCCCCAGGAGGTTTTCACCTCGTACTTGTAGATGGCTCCTGGCCCAATGCCGGGGATGAACACGGCCCAGATGCCGCTTTCGCCCAGCCGCTTCATCTGGTGTTGGCGCCCGTCCCAGTGGTTGAAGTCGCCGATAACGCTGACATTGCGGGCGTTGGGGGCCCAGACGGCAAAGTGGACTCCCTGAACCCCATCTACGCTGATGGGATGGGCGCCCAGCTTCTCGTAAATGCGGTGGTGATTCCCCTCGTTGAAGAGGTAGCGATCCAGCTCGCCGATGTGGTTGACCTTCTCGATGGGAAAGCGATAGGGATCCTCCCATTCTTCTAGGTGCTGCCCCTCCGGATCCCAGACCCGTTGCGCCCGCAGAAAGTAGTCTGGAACCGGCGTGCCAGGCGCAAAGCGCAGCTCAAACAACGTTTCCGGGTGCAGCGGCTGCATCGGGTGGGCCTGGCCGCTGGATCGTTCCACCAGCCAAACCTGTTTTGCATTGGGCACTAGGGCGCGTACCAACCAAAAAGATTCCCCGGCCTCTTCTATCTGCTGTGGCCCCAAAACGGCATAGGGATCCTGCCATTGATTGCAGACCAACTGACCCACTTGTTCGGCAGACAGGAAAAAGCCCATCGATGAAGTCTCAGCAAACGACTGATTCCAGTCTAGCGGCCTGTCAGCTCCAGGCCCGTCTCCAGGCGAAGAACCTTTGCAGGAAGTTCTGCAAGCGGGGATTGGCGGCCAATTGTTGCTTGCGGTACTGCAGGGCCACCTTGGCATTGACCTGCGAGCGGGTGGGGTAGATGTGGATCCCTGTCAGGGCAGAGACGGGCAGCCGCCGGCTCATGGCTAAGACCACCTCGTGAATCAGCTCGCCAGCCTGGGATCCCACCAGGTGGGCCCCTAAGATCTGGCCGTTGCGCCGGCAGATCACCTTGGCAAAGCCGAGGGGGGCCGCTTCTGCCTGGGCCCGATCCACCTCGGCAAACTCCTGTTTGAGCACCATCACGTCTTTGCCGTATTGCTGCCGGGCCTCGCTTTCCGTGAGACCCACCTGAGCCAGCTCCGGCTCGGTAAAGATGGCCCAGGGAATGACCTGGTAACGCGCCCGGCTGATGGGGAAAAACAGGGCATTGACCAGGGCCACCGCCGCCTCGTAAGCCGCCACATGGGTGAACTGCGGCCCGCCGATGACATCTCCACAGGCGTAGATGCGGGGGTTGCTGGTTTGCAGCTTGCTGTTCACCTGGATCCCTTGGGGGGTGTAGCGCACGCCAGCAGCCTCTAGCCCCAGCCCTTCCACATTCGGGATCCGACCGGCAGCCACCAAGATTTCCTCCGCGCGGATCACCGCCTCGCCTGCCTCGGAGAGCTGGCCGACGGCAGAGCCTGTGCCGGCCTTGAGGTAGAGCAATTTTTCCCCCTGCTCCTGGCCAGCGCGGACAGCGCGCACCTGGGTGAGGAGGCGGATCCCGTCTTGGGCCAACTGCTGCTGCACCACCTGGGCGGCCTCCGGATCTACTTTGGGCAGAATGTGATCGCGGCTGGCAATGAGGGTCACCTCGGATCCCAGACGGGCCAGCGCTTGGCCCAACTCACAGCCCACCGGCCCCGCCCCCATCACCGCCACCGATCGAGGCAGGCGGGTCAAATCAAAGATCGATTCGTTGGTCAGGTAGCCCGCCTCGGCCAGGCCAGGCAAAGGGGGAACCGCCGGACGGGATCCGGTGGCCACCACAAAAGCCCGCGCCCGCACTCGCTTTCCCGCCACTTCAAAGGTGCGCCCATCCACAAAGCGCCCCTTGCCAAACACCAGTTCCACCCCCAGTTGGCGGAAGCGATCTGGCGAATCCGCGTGGTTGGCAATGTAGCTCTGGGTGGCGCGAATATGTTCGTACACTTTGAGATAATCCACCGCGATCCCTGCTGGGCTGGGAGAAGCAACCCAGCCGGCGGCAACAGACCGGCGCAGCCGCTGAACCGTGTGGGCCACGCACAGGAGGGCTTTGCTGGGCACACAGCCATACCAGAGGCAGTCCCCGCCTAGGCGGTCGCTGGCCTCCACCAGCAGCACCTTGGCCTGCAGTTGGGCAGCAGCGCTGGCCACCACCAGACCCGCCGCGCCGGCGCCGATGACCACGAGATCGTAAGGGACAGACATGGCGTTTGGGGGTGAGAAAATGGCCAACGGCTGCAGAGCTGAGGGATCCACAAAAACTAGCTCCATCTTATCGATCTCCTCCCAAGTCGGCCCAGGAGCGGAACGACGACAAGCTCCTGCACCAGCCAAACCCTTTCTCCAAGGGAGAAGAACTTGCTAAAGTGAGACGGATCGATCCCTTCCTAAGCTGGGTTGGTCGGCTTGTCTTGTTTTTGGGGTTTTGGGGACTTATGGCTATCCTGCTGTCGAGCGAACCTATCCTGGCCGTGAGCATCTTCGGCATGGGCCTGCCAGAGCTGGCCGTGATTGGGGTGATCGCGGTGGTCGTGTTCGGCCCCAAGAAGCTGCCGGAGTTGGGCAGCGCCTTTGGCAAAGCGTTGCGCAGCTTCAAACAAGAGATGAACAACCCCAGCAGCGATGACGAACCTGTTGCCGGCACAGAGGCGGAGAAGGTGGTCGAGAAGGACGCCGCCTGAGGATATCCCCTTGTTGTGTAGAAGCTGATCCAATAAAGTCGCATGGCCGGGATCCCGGTTAAGGGATCCGTGCCAGCCATGACAAAATAGGCCAGCTTGCCGGTGAGCTGGCTCCAGGGCTGGTGTATATTTCTGAAAAAGCTGCCAGCCTGGCGCTACCGCTTGATCCAAAGCCGGGCCGGGCAGGCGCAGCCGATGGAGGGCTATGGCGGAGCCGACCGATTTCGAGCTGATGCGCCAGATCCAACTGCGGGATCGCCGCAGCCACTTTTTGCTCAAGGATCGCTACCAGAAGCGCCTGCTGGAGATCGCGCTGGCTACCCTCAAGCAGCCTCACCAAGCCGAAGAGGTGGTGCGCCAGGTGTTTGCGTTCTGCTGGAGACATGCAGAGGCCTTCGATCTGCAGCGGGATCGCTCGGTGGCTCTGTGGCTCTACGAGTTGACGGCCTTTCAAGCCCAAGAACGCTTGCGGCGCTGGAGCTGGTTGCCCGCCCCTGCCTCCATCCGGGTCGCACCTCCTTTGTGGCCGCGACGTCTTCTCTGGGGCGGCTTGGCAGCGTTGGGGGTCTACGCGCTGGCCATAACGGCGGCCTACTGGCGGCTGGGATCCCAAATCGGGGGAGAGACAGTGGCCATTCAACGGCTCTACCAAGAGTGGCAGCGCCAACCGCAGGTGCAGAGAACCATTTTGCGGGATCCCAACTTCCGCAACCCCTTCCTGGTGCAAGCTCTCTGGTCGCCCCGTGCCAAGCAGGTGCTGCTCTTGGCTTCAGAAATGCCCCCTGCTCCTCTGGGCAGCACCTACCAACTGTGGCTGGAGTCGGAGGGAGGGGGACGACGGCTGGAAAGCGCCGGCACCTTCGCCGTCAACGCCGAGGGATCCCTGCAATGGCTCAGCCAACCCACCCCTTCCCAGCAGCCGACCCGCCTTTGGATCACCCTCGAACCGGCAGGCGGGAGCGAGTCGCCCACAGGCCCGCCTCTGTTGCAGAGCAACTTCTGGATCCCTGCCGCTCAGCCATGACCGGGAAAGACTGCAGGAATGGCTGTGGCTGTAGGATCAGGGGGCAAGCTTGCCGACATTACCCATGATTCGCCAATATCTCTCAGGAGAGGGGCTGCGTTGGTTTCGCCTGGCCCTGCAGTTGCAAGGCTCAGTTGTACCGGCAGTGCTGCCCCGCACCCTCGTCTGCAGCTTGGTTGGGGTGCTGGTTTCCGTTTTCTACAAACTGGGGCTGCCCCTGGCGTTGTCCTCGTTGGTGGCCTTTGTGCCCAACATCGTTCTGGGTTTGATGCTGGTATTTCGGACAAACACCGCCTACGAACGCTTTTGGGAGGGGCGAAAAGCCTGGGGAGCCGTGGTGAACAATGTGCGCAACTTAGCCCGCCTAATTTGGGTGGCCATTGAAGAAAAGCAGCCCGGCGATCGGGAAGAGAAAATCAAGATCCTCTATCTACTGCCCGCTTTTGCCATCGCCATGAAGCAACATCTGCGCCAAGAATTCTTGGCGGATGAGCTTCAGCCCCTCCTCAGCCCGGAGCAGTTGCAACGCCTCAAAAGCCTCAACCATCCCCCTTTGCAAATTGCCTTTTGGATCGGAGATTACCTGCAACGCCAATACCAAAGGGGCCGCGTTGAGGTCTACCAGCTTACGATCATGGTGGAGCAGCTCAACAGCATGGTGGAGGCGCTAGGGGCTTGCGAGCGCATTTTGCTGACCCCGATGCCCATGGCCTATGCCCTCCATCTGAAGCAGTTGTTGTTGCTCTACTGTTTGTCTTTGCCGTTTCAGATGGTGGAGGGCTTGGGTTGGATGACCGGCCCGATTGTCGGGTTTCTGGCCTTTATGCTGTTTGGCGTTGAAGAGATTGGCATCGAAATTGAAAACCCCTTTGGCCGGGATCCCAATGACCTGCCCCTTGATAACATTTGCAACAAGATGAAGCACAATATCATGGATCTGATCAATTTCACCTAAAGAAACTCGCGGGAGCTGTTCATGGCGGGGTTGCCTCAGCCGCTGCCTACCCCTAGTGGAGATGCCCGCGGTGAACCCGATCATTTAGAGAAGGAGATCCCCATATCTGGGCGAGGTGAGTTTGCTAAACTGTGGGCAATTTGCCGAGGTGCTCTGGAGATGGCCTGCCCAAGCTGTACATTTTTGCACCTGGCCGATGTGCATCTGGGCTATGACCGCTACGACAGCCCGGAGCGGAGCAAGGATTTCTTTTTGGCTTTTCGAGATGTTGTCCGGCGTTATGCCATTCAAGATCCGGTGGACTTTGTGCTGATTGCCGGGGATCTGTTCGAGCATCGGCAGATTCAGCCCGGCGTTCTCAACCAAGCCCAGATCGTCTTACGCGAGCTGAAGCAGGCCGGGATCCCGGTGTTGGCCATCGAGGGCAACCACGACAACCGCCCCTATGGCGTCAAGACCAGTTGGCTGAGGTACTTGGCTGATCACGGAGAGTTGATCTTGCTGGAGCCGGAAGCCGGGGAACAGGGCCTGGAGCTACGCCCCTGGTCAGGTGGGCGGGGCGGGTATCTGGATTTGCCCTGTGGGGTGCGGGTGATCGGATCCCAGTGGTACGGATCGGCAGCCCCTAGGTCGATTGAACAGTTGGCGGCGGCCATTCGACAATTGCCCCCCGGCCCAGAACGGGTGGTGTTGATGTTCCACCATGGCCTGGAGGGCCAAATGGCCCGTTATCAAGGGGCTTTGCGCTACCGGGATCTGCTGCCTTTGCGGGAAGCGGGGGTGGGCTACCTGGCCTTGGGACACATTCACAAAACCTATTCTGAGGGCGGGTGGATCTTCAATCCGGGATCCCTGGAGGCCAACAGTACCGCCGAATGGGATTTTCCGCGGGGAGCCTACCGCGTCCGCTGGGGAGATGGCCCGCCCCAAGCCGAGCTGCTACAAGACTACTATCAGCGGCCCCGCCGGCGGCTGTCTCTCGAAGCCAAAGGCCGAGAAACTCCCGAGCAAATGGTAGCGGCAGCCATTGCCCTGGCCAGGGGATCCCGTCTTCAGGAACACGAGATGGAGCCGATGGTGGAGTTGCGCCTGGTGGGGCAGGTGGGGTTTGCCAAGCACGAGCTGGACAGCCGCGCCCTACAGAAGCAGATTCAGCAGATTACCGGCGCCTTGCTCGTCCTGCTTCGCTTTGAGGCTACTCCCTTGGAGATCGGATCCGCTGCTCTTTCTCTGGAAGAAGAAGGACAAAGGCTACAAATTGAAGAGAAAATCTACAAGGATCTGCTGAGCAGCCATGCCCACTATCGCAAGCGCAGCGAAGAGCTGGCGCGGCTACTCCTGGATCTCAAAGCAAGAGTCTTAGATGGACAAGGCGAAGCGGAAGTATACGCTCACCTGAGGGACGCATTTTTGGGGGAAGAAGACTGACCATGCGGATCCTCTCTCTGGCTCTACAGAACTTCAAGTCGCACGAGGACGCCATCTTCACGTTTGAGCCAGGCATTAATGCCATTTGCGGAGAAAACGGAGCGGGCAAAACCAGCATTCTGGAGGCCATTGCCTGGGTTTTGTTCGACTACTGCCCCTACAGTCAAGAAGAAATCATTCGCTCTGGCGCCAGTGACGCGGTGGTGACCGTGCAGTTTATCTCCCAATGGGATCAGCGCACCTACGATGTTCGCCGCAGCGTTAGCCAGGGATATCGCCTCTTCGATCCGCAACTGAAGCAGCGCCTGGAGTATGAGCGCAAATCCGATGTACTGCCGTGGCTGAGGCAACATTTGGGCGTACCTGCCGGTACCGATCTGGCGCGGCTATTCGCCACAACGATTGGGGTGCCCCAAGGGACTTTCACAGCAGACTTTCTCAAAACAGGTCGAGATCGCAAAGAAGTTTTCGATCGCATCTTAAAAGTAGAGGAGTACCAGCAAGTAGCCAAAGATCTGTTGGCGGTCGAAAAATACAGCGAAGCACAAGTCCAGGCGATTCATCATCAAATTGAGTTGCTGCGTCAACAGCTACAGGAATGGGATCCGCTCCAAACCGAGCGGCAGAAAATCCAGCAAGAACTAGGTCATTGGCAAGGGCGCTTGAGTCAGTCGATTCACACCCTGGATCAGGCCAAGATTGAAATTGAGCGACTGGAGAAATTGCTGGAGCAAATCCAAACTTTGGATCACCGGATTGCCCAACTGGAGCAAAAGGGATCCCTGCTGGATGTATCTCTTAAGCAGGCGGAAAAGCTGTGGGAAGAAGCCAGGCAAGCCCAAGCACAACAACAGCAGTATCAAGAGGGATCCCAGCGCTTTTTGGCCATAGAAGCTCAGTTGCGGGAGCTGGAAAAACAGCAACAGCAGCGCTTGGAGTGGTTGAAACAACGCGATGCCTTGCTCTTGCAAAAGCAAAACATTGAAAACCAACTGGCCAGACTGCAAGAAAAGCTGAGCCAACAACAGCGCTGGAAGCAGGAGCTGGAGGAGCTGACTCCGCAAATTCAAGCCCAAGAAGAGCTGGAACATCAACAGATCTATTGGACTCAACAACTCAACACTTTGCTACAACTGCACCACGAATGGGAACAACTCCGGGCAGCATGGACAGCCCATGCCCAGCGGTGCCAACTCCTGCAAGATCGAGTGCAAGAGGCGGAGCAGGCACAGGTCATTTGTCAGCAGCATCAGACAGCCCACAACCGTTATCTGGAGCTGGAAGCCCTCATCGCCGATCAGGAAGCGCTGCGGCAAGCCCGACAAACCCTACTGGCTCAGCGGGAAACTTTGCAACATCAACTCCATCAACTAGAGCTGCGGGGATCCGAATATCAGCATCAGCTCCAGATTTTTCAAAAAATGGCGGCAGAAAAACTTGAGCTACAGCCTCTATGCGAACAGCAGACTGCCCTAGAGCAACGCCACTTCCAAATCAGCCAGAAGTTGGCTTCTTTTCAGACCCTGCGCCTTGAACTCAAACAACGGGAAACGGAACAGGAACAAGGCCAAGTTCAATTGGAACAACTCCAACTCCAACTGAGACAACGGCAGGCAGATTTGGATCGCGTAGCCGCCATTCCTACGCTCGAAGCTCAACAGGAGCGCCTGCAAACTCAGCTCAGCCGCATTGCTGCAGCTCGTCAATTTCAACAGGAGCTACAAGCCATCTTTGAGCAGGGCTCGAATCGCTTTGCTCAACAGCACCACAGCATCCAACAACTTCTGAGCCAATTGGAAGCGCAGCAACACAATTATCCCCAACTTCAACCTCTGTGGCAGCGGATCCCGGAAGTGCTTGCCCAATCTTCAGCGCTTAGCCAGCAGTTGCTCCAGTCCATCCATCACATTTTGCAAGATCTGGCTCCCCAAACTTCCGAACCCCAACTTCATCAGCAGTTGGCCGACATCCAAAAACAACTCAGGACTTTGCAACCCTTGCTCGGCCTAACCGCACAAATCCCCGATTTGGAAGCCCAAGTAGAACGGCTGCTGCAATTGCAAGCTGAACGGCAAAGCCAAATTGATGACCTTCACTGGAGCCTTGAGGCCGAGCCAACCTTCCTGCGGCAACAACAGGAAATCGGTCAGGCGCTCCAAGCCCTGGGGGATCCCAAGGGACAAATCCAACGTCTGGAAAAAGAGCTGAATGGCAAGCCCAGAGTGGAGCAAGAATACCAACAGCTCACAAAGCACATCCACCAACTCCAGCAACAGCTCGAAAATCTGGAACGACAGCTTGAGCCTTTTCGGGATCTAGAGGACAGAATTGCCGATTTGCGGGAGGAGCAAAAAGGCCATCGCAGCGGCTATGAAACCGTTATTCGCTTGCAGGCCCTTGCCCAAAGCTTGCCGCAACGAAAAGAGGAACTCAAAACCGCCCAAGCGCTACTGGAGCAGCTGCAAAAAGCTGGTCAAGAGAAACAGGCCCAAATTGGCCAATGGGAAAGTGCTCAAGGTTCAAGGGATCAACTGCAGGCTCAAATCGAAAAAGCGGCTGAAGCCTTGAAATCTTTGGGGGATCCCAGAAGTCAAGCCGAGCGGCTCAAAGCAGAGTTAAAACAGGAAAAGCAGTATTTGCAAATGCAGGCCGAGTGTCTGCAGCAGCTTCGGGATTTGGAAGCAACGCTCGGCCCTATTGACGAGGCCCTATCCCAAACCGATCACCTGGATCGAGAGCTGGGATCTCTACAGAAACAACGTGAACGATACCGATTGGATCACGAGCATTATCTGCGGGCCGAGCCGATCGCCAAATTGCTTCCCGAACGGGAACAAAAGCTGGCCGAGCTAAGCGCCCAACAACAGGAGTTGCAAGCTCAACTGTCCCAACTGCGGTTGCAGCGGGATCCCTTGGCTGCTCTGTATCAACCACAGGAGCATGAGCGCCTTCGAGCCCTTTTGCAGACCACCCAAATCCAAAAAGCCGAAGCTCAAGCCCGGCTGGAGAGCTTAGCTCCTCAACTGAGCAAAATCCAGGAAAGGTTGCGGCAGCTGGAACAGGTCAGGGAAAGCTTAAAGCAGGTTGAGGCAGAAAAAAATGAGAAAGAACGCCTACATCGCTTTATCAAATTTAGCCGAGATACCTATAAAAAGGCTGGCCCTCAAGTTACCCAGCACTACCTGCAGCAGATCAACGATACCGCCGATCACCTCTTCCGCGAAATTCTCAACCGCTCCAACATCACCCTGACCTGGGAAACCGACTATGAGATCTGGGTTCAGGAAGCCGGCAGTCGTAAGCGACGGTTTGCCAGCCTTTCAGGAGGGGAGCAAATGTCAGCGGCCCTAGCGGTGCGCTTGGCTTTGCTCAAGGTGCTGGGGCAACTGGACATCGCCTTCTTTGATGAGCCCACCACCAATATGGACGCCCAGCGGCGACAGCGGCTGGCAGAGGCCATCACCAATTTGCGATCTTTTCAGCAGCTATTTGTAATCAGCCACGATGATACCTTTGAGCAAGTAACGGAGAACATCATTCGGGTGGAGAGGCACTCCGGCTCTGACCAGATGAGGAGGGATCCCACCTATGGTGTTTAGAGCCGACCGGATCCTGGCGGTACTGCAACAAAAGCGAGAAGCCTTTGCCACTTTTGATCAAGGGCTATCGGAGCGCAGAGAATGGTATCGGCAGGCCATGGAAAGCTTGTGCCAGTGGTCGAGTTTAGAGATTGCCGAAAAAATTGCTCTATTCTCTTTTCCAGGTGCTTTGCCCACTGAGGAATGGGATCGTTACTCCAGTTGGAAGATCCCTTTTGAGAAAGAATGGACTAACTATGAAGAAAGCTGTGAATGGGCAAGGTCGGTTATCAAAAACATTCCCACCTTCGCAGTAGACGGATCCCAGATCTATCCCAGCAAGGATCTGTCTATCCCGGTGGCCTTGGTGCAGATCGGCTGGTATGAGAATCATCACTGTGCCCAAGGCCTGTATGAGAAAGATATTCAAGTCGATGTACTGACTCCAAAGGATTTGGGATCCGATAGCAGCGGCGAGCCTAAAGAGCGCGTTGTCAACATGCGCCGCTTTCAAATGGAAATCGAGAGGCTTGTAGAATATATTCAAAAATCTCGACCTGGATCCCGGAAATTGGCCTTTTTAGATGGGGCGTTAGTGGCTACCTTCGCGGAAGCCCTTGAGCCGGAAAGCCGAGATTTCTACGTACAGTGTTTGCTCCAGCTACTGCGGGCCAGCGAGCAAAACCGGATCCCCATCGTTGCCTACATCGACACCACCTATACCTCGGATCTGGTGACATTGCTGCGGCATTGCTTCGATCTTCCTGAAGCTCCTCAGCTCCACGATGCCCAATTGCTCAGCCCCTGGCTGGAGTGGGGGGAGCGCACGCCTTTTTTTATCTGCGCTCGTGGCGGCAGCCTCAACCCTCAAGATGGGATCCTCAACTCCTACCAAGAAATGCGGGAGCGAGTGGGATTTGTTTATTTGCGCACCAACAACAACTTTCCGGCCCGGCTGGAGATACCGGTTTGGGTTTATGAGGCAGGACTTTTGGACTGGGTGGTGGATCTGGTGCGCTGCGAGGTGATCATTGGAAGAGGCTATCCTTATGTGCTGGAGACAGCCGATCAAATAGCCGTCATTCGCAACGAAGATCGCAACCTTTTCCTGCGCCTGATGCAAGATTGGGCAAGCCGCGAGAAGCTCAGCCTCAGGTTATCTCAGAAAACGGTGAGTAAACTGCAGCGGAGGCGGGTTCGATGAGATTGGGCAAGGTGGTTCGCTCCAACAATCACTGCGACTACGTAGTGCAGGTGGATGACGTCTTAGAAGTCAAGAATCCTCCCTCTCCCGACGACTATGGCTTTGGCAGCTTTGTTAAGCTGGAGAGCGATCAACGGCACTGGGCTGTGGGTCTGGTCTATAACACCCAAATTGTCAACCCACTCTTTCTCAACTCCGGCCCACGCCTTTCCAGCCAGCCGGATCCCTATTTTTCCCCTGATTTACAAAACGAGGTGCGCACACTGCTTTCGGTGGTTCTCATCGGAGCTTTGGACGAAGAGCGGGGCTGTGGCCGGCAAGGGATCCCGCGCGTGGTGGTGCCCGTAAACACACCCGTTTTTCGCATGGGCCAAGAAGAAATCCTACGTTTTCACCAAGATCCCCAAGGTCAAACCCAGTTTTCGTATTATGGATTGCTCTTGAGCAGCGGTGGCAACTTTGCTGACCACCTTATTTATCAAGTCTTGAACGATATCATACCCATGTTTTCCGATCCAGCCCAACAGCGGGCCCTGCAAATTCTAAGCAAAGAATTGGCCTGGAAAATGACCGTAGGAGCGATGCGCTGATGACCAAAAAAACTGTAGGGATGCCTCAGCCCTCTGAGAATGGGCGCTATCCAAAAGCTGTTTTCTCCTCTGATGAAGAGGCCCCAGAGGTAATCGGCACCGTCAAGGGCCCCGGTGAAACCCCCAACCAATATGTGTTTATCACTTCCAATACCCAAGCCGTAAGGGTAGGCGATTTTGTCTACTATGAAGTGCGGGATCTCCAGTCCCAGACCCTGCAAATCCTAGGCAAAATCAGCCAAGTCCAGCTTTTGGATCACATTCCCGATCGCATCTTTGCCGACACCGAGATCGATCCCAGCACCATTGTGGCTTTAGTGGGCTTTACCCATCCCAACCCAGAAATCTACGCAGTTACCGTCGAGGTCATCGGCTATTTTCACCGCGCCATGGGCTTTATTAACCCCCGTCGCCCTCCGGATCCCGGTGCCAAAGTCTTTTTGGCCTCCAATCGTCTGCTGAAATCGATTTTGAACAAACGGGATGAAACAGCCATTGGGGGCGCTCACTTGGGCAGTTTGCTGTTGCGCGATGAGGGAGCGGTGCCCGTGGTGCTGGATGTCAAGGAAATGGTTAGCACCCATCTGGCTATTTTGGCAGGGACGGGATCCGGAAAATCCTATACGGCGGGGGTCTTGATTGAAGAGTTGATGTTGCCCAAAAACCGGGCTGCTGTTCTTATTTTTGATCCTCATGGGGAATACCATACGCTGGCAGAGATGCAGTCCCACCCCAAGTTTTTGGGCGAAGACGGCTACCGCCCTAAGGTTAAGGTTCTCTCCCCACAAGAAATTAAGATCCGCGTGTCTTCTCTCAACTTTTTCGATATCCTTACCCTCCTGCCAGAGACCACCGACCGGCAGAAATCTTTCCTAGAGAAGGCTTTCCGCAAGGTTACCCAGTTTAATCCAGTACGTTGGACGATTCAGGATCTGATCGACGCCGTCAACGAAGCGGATTCCAAGGAAGATGGATCTCAAGGATCCTCAGCACCTGCCCTGGAGTGGAAGCTGGAGCAGATCGATCGCTCTCCCTATTTCAGCAATGTAGAACACCTGGCTCCAAAGGATTTGTTTGAGCCAGGGCAGGTAACCATCTTACAAATGCACGAGATTAGCCAGGAAGAGCAGCAGGTGATTGCCGCTGCTATTCTGCGCCAGGCCAATTACGCCCGCATTAACACCCATAAAGGCAAGATCCAGCCGGGGGATGAAAATTACCTGCCCTATCCTGTTTTTATCTTGTTGGAAGAGGCCCATCGCTTTGCCCCTGCCCACGAGCCTTCCCGCTGCAAGCAGGTGTTGCGCACCATCCTTAGCGAAGGACGCAAGTTTGGACTGGGAGTAGGTCTCATTACGCAACGCCCCGGCAAGTTGGACTCGGATATTCTGTCGCAATGCATGAGCCAATTTTTGATGCGAATCGTCAACCCTTCCGATCAAGAAAACCTGCGCCACAGCGTTGAGGCTGCCGGACGGGATCTGCTCCAAGAATTGCCGGCTTTGAGCAAGGGTCAGGTAATCGTCTCCGGTGTGTGTGTCAATACCCCTGTTCTGTGTAAAGTGCGGCAGCGCTACACCCAGCATGGTGGCGAAACCCTAGATATCCTCGGCTTGTGGCAAAATCACTTTCAGGCGCATCGCCAACGGGATCGCCTGGCCCAATCTGCTCCCCTTAAGCCACGCTCTCAGCCTCAAGTGGTTGAGGGATTGAGTATTGACTAGAGATCCTCAAAAGCTGAGGTCAACCAGCAGCCGAGCATCCTGTCTATAAATGTTGAGTCAAAAAATCCATGCAGTTTAGAACGGTTCATGACCGTCCCTTGTAGGTTGCGAAACTTCCCAAGTGCTCCGGGATCCCAAGCTTTTCTGCTCAGGAGAGATGAGCACTGCAGCTCAAAAAAAAGTTTCACGACCATTTGGAACGCTAGTTTGCTGCCAGCGGAGAAGAAAGTTGTGGTGAGGAAACACGCTCTTTGGCGAAGTTGGGTGGGCATTGCCGCTGTGGCTCTACTGGGATCCGGCCCTGCCTATGCCCAGTTGCGGCTGATCCCTGAGGCGGCGCGGCAGGTCTACGCGGCCTTGCCAGATTTGCCGCTGGAAAATGGCTATACCCCCGTGAACCCCAATGACGGCGGCCCCGCGCCCGAGGAAGATACCTTGGTGCGGCGGATGATGGTCTACCACCTGCAGGTGGTCGGTCGCTCTCCTACCGACCGCTTTGACTGGCAACTGACGCTAGCGGACTATTTGGACGCCAATGAGCCGATAGTTGCCCAGCGCTACCCGGGTGCCGAGCGCCTGACGGTTAACCCCTATGCCCAAGACAAGGCAGCCGTGCAAGCCCTGACCCGGCAACAGCGACAGGCCCTGCTGCGGGCCATTCTGCTGGCCTTCGGCGGGGATCCCGATCCCAAGCCCCTGTACATTCCCACCGCCTTGAACCCTGTCCCTGCCCCGCCCACCCCAGAACCGCTGCAACGCTTGCCGATCCCCGGCGCTGGATCCGCCGACCTACTCCGGCCCTAGAGGCGACCCCTCACTCCCAGCCCCTCTCCCTGAGGCCCTCACCCCCAGCCCCTCTCCCTCAGGGAGAGGGGAGCTAGGACTTGACGTAGCGAGAGGCTTCGTCAGTTATATTCCAGTGGCCATAGCTTTTCTGGGAAGTGCTCCCCTCAGCCCAAAGTCTTTCCGGTGTAGTTTTCAATGCAGCGCAAGAACAGCTCCACGCCAATGCCGAGAGCAGCTTCATCAAAGTCAAAGCGGGGATGGTGATGGGGATAATCTAGTTCTTTGGCAGGGTTGGCGGATCCCAGGAAAAAGTAGCAGCCGGGCACCTCGTTGAGGAAAAACGAGACATCTTCCCCGCCCAGGGTCATCTCAGGAACGATCGCGGCTTCTGAACCAAACACCTGGCGGGCGGCTTGTTCTACCAGGGCTGCTATGGCAGGGTCATTGTGAACCGCCGGATAGCCCCGCTCGTACTGGAACTCGTAGGTGGCCCCGTAGGCTTGGCAAATGCCGGCCACGATTTCTTCAATACGCCTTGCCAGCAAATCCCGCACTTCCGGCTGAAAGCTGCGCACGGTGCCCCAAATCTCTGCCCTGGGAGCGATGACGTTGAAAGTATCGCCGGCCCGGAAGCGGCCCACCGTCACCACCGCCGGCTGCAGTGGATCCACGTTGCGGGAGACGATGGTCTGCAAAGCGCTCACAATGTGGGATCCGACCACAATGGCATCCACCGTCTGCTGGGGAAGAGCGGCATGGCCGCCCCGTCCAATGACCTCGATTTGAAAGCGATCGGCAAAGGCCATCGAGGGGCCACTTTTGACGCCAATGGTGCCCAGAGGACGGTTGTTCCACAGGTGTAAGCCGAGGATGGCTTCTACATCTGGGTTCTTCAGCACCCCCGCTTCCACCATTGGCTTGGCTCCGCCGGGACCTTCTTCAGCGGGCTGGAAAATGACTTTGACAGTGCCTCTGAGGCTTTGGCGCTGCTGCTGCAGCAGCTTGGCGGTGCCCAGGGCAATGGCCGTGTGGCCATCATGGCCGCAGGCGTGCATAACGTTGGGGATGGCGGAACGGTATTCGACTTCGTTGGCCTCGTGAATGGGTAGGGCATCCATGTCGGCCCGCAGCGCCAAAACCGGCCCTGGCTCTTCTCCCGCGATGGTGGCCACAATGCCGGTGTGGGCGATGCCGGTCTGGTGCGGGATCCCCCAACTTCTCAGGCGGTGGCTGATGTAGGCGGCAGTTTGCTTCTCTTGGAAACCCAGCTCTGGGTACTTATGCAAGTGGCGGCGCCAGGCCACCAACTCCGGCTGTAAGGCTTGAACGGCGGGGCGAAGGGCGGGAACTTCCATAAACGCCTAGACAAGAGTCAGCCTGGGGAAGAGCTTCCTTCCCAGTTGGTTTCCCAGAAGCTGTTTAGTTTAAAGTTACATGTCGGTTTCATAGAGTATGGCAAAAATTTTGCCAGGGCTGTTTCTTCCTAGGCCCACCGGGATCCCGTTTCTGGCGGCAGATCTTGCCAGCGGCCCGGCCCCACGGCGCGCAACGCCTCCGGCAGGGAGATGGCTCCTGAGTAAAGGGCCTTGCCCAGAATGGCTCCGGCCAAACCCGGCAAGCTCAGCAGGGCAAGTAAGTCCGTCAGCGAGCCGATGCCCCCAGAGGCAATCACCGGCAGGCGGGAAACAGCCAGAACCTGCCGCAACTGCTCCAGGTTGGGGCCGGCCAGGGTTCCGTCCCGGCCAATGTCGGTGTAGATGATCCCGGCAGCCCCTTGAGCTTGTACCCGTTGCACCAGTTCGGTGGCCGGCAGGGGGGTGGTGTTCAGCCAGCCGCGGGTAGCCACCTGCCCTTGGCGGGCGTCAATCCCCACCCAGATGCGTCCTGGCAAGGCCTGGGTCATCGCCTCTAGAGTGTTGGGATCCTCCACAGCGACAGTGCCGACGATCACCCGATCTACCCCCAAGTCCAGCAACTGCCGCGCCTGTTCGAGAGATCGGATCCCGCCCCCCACCTGCACCGGGATGGCCAGTTTGCGGACGATGTCTGCAATGATGGGCAAGTTAACCGGATCCCCGCTTTTGGCCCCGTCCAGGTCTACCACGTGCAGGCGAGGCGCCCCTTGGGCAGCCCAGATTTCTGCCTGCTGGATGGGGTCGGCGGCCACCTGTTCCGCCTGGGCGTAATCGCCTTGGTAAAGACGCACGGCGCGGCCCTGCAAAAGGTCGATGGCGGGGATCACCTCGAGAAAGACACTGGCGTGAGGCATGATGGGATCCCTGGAGAAGAGCTTTTCCAGTATCGCCCAGCGGGGATCCTGGACAAGGGCAGCGGATAGGAAAACCTTTGGGGCGACCATGAACGCGCGTCAACTGGCCCTCTTGGCTCTGCAGAAGATCGAGCGGCAAAACGCCTACGCCGACCTGGTGCTGGAGCACCTGTTGGCCCATAGCCGCCTGATCCCCGCCGACCGGCACCTGGTCAGCGAGCTGGTGTACGGCGTTACCCGCCGTCGCCGCACCCTCGATGCCCTGATCGACTGCTTTGCCCGCCGCTCTGCCCACCAGCAACCGCCCGACTTGCGGCTGATTCTGCACCTTGGCCTTTACCAACTGGCTTTTCTGGATCACATCCCCCCCAGCGCCGCCATCCACACCAGCGTGGAATTGGCCCGCCAGGTGGGCCTGGGATCCCTGACAGGGGTGGTGAACGGCATCTTGCGTGCCTACCAGCGGCAAGCGTTGGATGGGGCGGAAAAGGATCCCCTCAAGCCCTTACAGGACACGCTGCCCACGGATCCGATTCAGGCCTTGGGGATCCGGCACAGCTTTCCCGACTGGCTGGTGCGCCTCTGGTGGGAGCGCCTGGGGCCAGCCGAGACCGAGCAGTTGTGCGCCTGGTTCAACCGAGCGCCCCACCTGGATCTGCGGGTTAACCCGCTGCGGGCAGATGTGAACAAAGTCATTCAAGCCTTGGCAGAAGTGGGGATCCCCGCCTCACCCATCCCTGAGGTGCCGGGCGCCCTGCGGCTAGGGCGGCCTGCCGGCGATATTAGGGCCCTGCCGGGCTTTGCCCAGGGCTGGTGGAGTGTTCAGGATGCCAGCGCCCAGCAGGTGGTGCATTGGCTGGATCCCCAGCCAGGGGAACGGGTGATCGACTGCTGTGCCGCCCCCGGCGGCAAGACCACCCACATGGCCGAGCAGATGCAGGATCGCGGCGAGATCTGGGCCCTGGATCGCCATCCCCACCGCCTGCGGCGCCTAGAGGAAAATGTGCAGCGCTTAGGCTTGCGCTCGATCCGTCCCCTGGCCATCGACCTGTTATCCCTGAGCGCCGCTGCCGAACCCCCCGCACCCCTGCCCCCCTGGCAGAGCGCCGACCGGGTGTTGCTGGACGCTCCCTGCTCCGGCCTGGGAACCCTGCACCGCCATGCCGATGCCCGCTGGCGCCAAACCCCCGATCAGGTGCAGGAGCTGGCCCATCTGCAGGGTCGGCTGTTGCAGGTGGCAGCCCGTTGGCTCAAGCCGGGCAGACTGTTGGTGTACGCCACTTGCACCCTGCATCCTGCCGAAAACGAGGCGGTCATCCAGTCTTTTCTGAACCGGCATCCCCACTGGGCCGCCGAAGGGGATCCCCTGCTCATCTGGCCCCATCACCAGGATCGGGATGGATTTTTTATCCAACGGCTGCGCCGCTGCGATTAAGCCTTCCCCGTCCCATCTCTCCTCTTCCTCCGCATGGCTTCTGAGCTGCTCACCAGCCCAAAAAACCCTTGGATCCGGCAGTTGCGGCAGTTGCACCGCAGCAAAGGCCGGCGGGAACAGGGCGCCTTCTTAATAGAGGGATCCCACCTCCTCGAAGAGGCGCTGGGGGTCGGCTGGCCTCTGCGAGCTGTCTGCTACACCTTCGATTGGGCCGAGCGTCATCCCCAGTTGTTGGCCAGCCTGCCCCAGCATCTGCGGCGGCAGGCCGTCAGCCTAGAAGTGATGGCGGCCCTCTCTACCACCGAGTCTCCGGAAGGGGTTTTAGCTGTGGCCGTTAGCCGGCAAATCGCCTCCCCTCCCCCAGAGGTGTTGCGCCTGGGCTTGGTGGTCGAAGCCCTGCAAGATCCAGGTAATTTGGGATCCCTGATCCGCGTCGTGGCGGCCACCGGAGCCGATGGCCTCTGGCTAAGCGCAGACAGCGTCGATCCGGAAAACCCCAAAGTCCTGCGGGCCTCCGCCGGCCAGTGGTTTCGCCGCCCGCCGCAAGTCTTGCCCGACCTGCCCACCTGGATCCAGGCCTGTCGTCGCCAAGGGATCCAAGTTTTGGCCGCCACCCTCTCCCCTCTGGCCACCTGCCATTGGGATCACGACCTCACCCGGCCAACCCTTTTTCTCTTGGGCAACGAAGGGGCTGGCCTAAAGGCATCCACCATCCAGCAGGCCGATGCCCAGGTGCGGATCCCGATGGCCGAGGGCGTCGAATCCCTCAACGTGGCCATGACAGGGGGATTGCTGCTCTACGAAGCTTTGCGCCAGCGGCGAGCCCAGTTGAGAGACACAGCTTGAAGAGCCGCCCTCGTTTCACAACTCCTCATCTGCAAAGATGGGGGCCTCAATCTCTTCCTGCTCTCCCTCCTCCATCCCCTCCGGTCGGCTGGCAGAAACCGTTACCCCTGCAGAAAGTTTTTCCCGCACAGCCGCTTCCACCTCCGCCAGGATCTCCGGCTTTTCTTTCAGGTAAACGACCAGATTGTCTCTCCCTTGGGCCACATTCTCCTCTTTGTAGCTGTACCAGGAACCGCGTCGTTTGAGAATGCCCATCTCCTCAGCCAAATCGACAATGCAGCCGATGTTGGAGATGCCCTGGCCGAAGATGATGTCAAATTCTGCCCGCCGGAAGGGGGGAGCAACTTTGTTTTTCACCACCTTGACCCGCGCTCGGATCCCGTATTCTTCAGCACCTTTTTTTAGAGTTTGCACGCGGCGAATATCCAGCCGCACCGACGCATAGAACTTGAGGGCATTGCCGCCGGTGGTGGTTTCCTGGGGGCCGTAGCCCATGCCGCCGATTTTGGAGCGCAACTGGTTAAGGAACAGAACAATTGATCCGGTTTTGCTGACGTTGCCGGCAATCTTGCGCAGTGCTTGGCTCATCAGGCGGGCCTGTAGTCCCATGTGGGCATCTCCCATATCCCCCTCGATCTCGGCGCGGGGAACCAGCGCTGCCACCGAGTCCACCACCACAATGTCCACAGCAGCAGATCGCACCAGTTGATCGACGATCTCCAAAGCTGCCTCCCCCGTGTCTGGCTGGGAGATGAGCAGATTCTGGATATCCACCCCCAAAGCTGCTGCATAAGTGGGATCCAGCGCGTGCTCGGCATCCACAAAGGCGGCTGTTCCCCCTCGTTTTTGCACCTCGGCAATGGCGTGCAGAGCAACCGAGGTTTTCCCAGAAGATTCCGGCCCGAAGACTTCGATGATTCGCCCCTTGGGGTAGCCACCGCCCATGGCCAAGTCGAGGGTGATAGCGCCGCTGGGTATGGTCTCCACCCGCATCTGGGCCGCATCTCCCAAGCGCATGATCGCCCCTTTGCCGAAATTGCGCTCGATCTGGCCCAACACCTGATCCAGAGCTTTGCGTTTCTCCGACTTCAACTTGTCCAAGTCGTCTCCATTGTTCACGGCAGAAGCTTTGCTTCGGGTCATGGCCAGCACCCTCCCCCAGGAGTTGCGGTGGAAAATCGAGCCTGCATTCTAACATTGTCGCCTTGTTGCCCTCAGCGGATCCCTCTTCTCTGTATCTCCCTCCAATTGCAGTCAGCTCGCACCTTGCCTCAGTTCCCAGCTCCCCTCTCCCTTAGGGAGAGGGGCTGGGGGTGAGGGTAGCTCCCTTAGGGAGAGGGGCTGGGGGTGAGGGGATTCCTCAGGGAGAGGGGCTGGGGGTGAGGGTCGCAGAATAGGTAGAGTGAGCTAGAAAGACCAGTTCAGGAATACCGCCGTGCTCATGACCCTGGTGTTGCAATCCCCCGGTCCAATTGTGTTCACCTGGGGCCCCTTCAGCCTGCGTTGGTATGGCCTGCTGATCGGCTTAGCCATGGTGCTGGGCTTGCTCCTGGCCCGCCACCTGGCGGCACGGCGCGGTCTTCCCCCCAATTCCATGTCTGATCTGCTGCTGTGGCTGGTGGTGGGATCCCTGCCCCTTGCCCGTTTTTACTACGTGGCTTTTGAGTGGGAGCGATATCGAGATGGCCCTTGGTGGAAAGTCCTGGCCCTCTGGCAGGGGGGGATGGCCATCCATGGCGCTTTGCTGGGGGGCAGTGCGGCACTTTACCTATTTGCCCGCCGGCAGCGGCTGAACTTCTGGCTGCTGGCCGATTGCATCGTTCCTTCCCTCAGCCTTGGCCAGAGCATCGGTCGCTGGGGCAACTTCTTCAACAACGAGGCCTATGGAGAGGTTTTGCCTCCGGATAGTTCTCTGTGGATCCAGCTACAGCTCCCCGACGGATCCCGTGTGCATCCCACTTTTCTGTACGAGTCCCTCTGGAACTTGGGCCTCTTCGGGATCCTGCTCTTTTTGAGCTATCGGCGTCAGCCTCCGCCTGGTAGCCTCCTGGGTCTCTACCTGCTGGGGTATAGCCTTGGACGCTTCTGGATCGAGGGGCTGCGCACCGACAGCCTCATGCTGGGGTCCTTGCGAGTGGCCCAGGGAGTGAGCCTGTTGCTCATCGGAGCTGGCTTGGCCGTGATGCTGACCGCCCAAAGACGTGCTTCTGCTCACCTAAGCCCAGTGAGGCCCTCACCTGATCTCTCGACAGGGATCCCCACCCCTGAGCACCCCTCGAAGGAGCCGTAAGCCATGGCGAGCGCACGAGATGAAGAGCTTTGGCAACAAGCTTCTCCTCTGGTGTTGCCCTCTGCCGCTGCCACCCAATCGCTGGCGGCCCTGGTAGCCCAGGCTGCCGTTCGCCTCCTTGACTCTTCAGGCCAGCAACACAACCCCCAGGGCAGGAGCAGGATAACCCCCCCTCCCGGCCTAGTGATCCTTCTAGAAGGGAACCTGGGCAGCGGCAAAACCACCTTTGTACAGGGCCTAGGCCAGGGCTTGGGGATCCCTGAACCCATCGACAGCCCCACCTTCGTGCTGCTCCAGGAATACCACACCGGACAGATCCCTCTTTTTCATTGCGATCTCTACCGTCTGGGATCCCCCTCTGGCGGAGCCGAGTCCTCAGCTCTCGACGATCTGGGGCTGGAAGAACTTTGGAGCCAAGCTGGGATCACCGCCATCGAATGGCCTCAGTACCTGCCCTACTTGCCAGCAACCTACCTCTGGCTGCGCCTAGAACCCGATCCTCAGGCAGAGGGATCCCGCCTGCTGTACGCCAAGGGCAGGGGATCCCAGCTCGCCCACCTTTGGCAGCAAGTTCTCTCTCGATTCACCCAGCAAGACCCTGAAGAGAACGGGATTCTCTTCTCCTCCTGAAAAGGGATCCCGAACCCACATGGACTTACCCTCAACCCAAGCAGCCAGAACTCGGCCAACTGTCAATATACAAACAGTTTCTATTCTTTCCTTTTTCCCTATCTCCGCCGAAAAAACTTTGAGTTATCTCTTGACGGGATGAGTTTATGGGGGTTA
>NZ_JANSIQ010000058.1:0-23580 GCF_047502685.1 Synechococcus sp. OH20
TATCGAGATTCAGGGCACTGCCGAAGCCGGCTGCTTCAGCCGACCGCAATTGTTGCAAATGGTGGAGATGGCCCAAGCCGGGATCCGAGAATTGCTGCAGGCGCAACGGCAAGCTCTCAATTGGGAACCGTAGCCAGCTTTGAAACGGCGACCCTTCAAGGCGTTGGTACAGCTTAGAACAAGGCCGGCAATTGGCCTGAAGAAGTTGGCCTGGAGAATGCCGCATGTCCCCTTTCTTATTCGGTTCGGAGGAACTTGCGCCCCTGCTCAGGCAGCAAGGCCGGCGGTTTACTACTGGCTACCTGCACCTTCACCTCAGAGGGCTGGATCCTGCCGAGGTCGCAGAACCCTGGGTACTGACTTATTACTACGGCAGGCTCCTCTTTTCTGCCGATCAACCCCTCAACACGCAAATCCTGCTGAAACGCCTATCTCGCTTCATCGCCCGCCTCAACTTGGAATGGTCGCAGCGGGCCATCTCGGTGGTGCAAGAGCGCTTGCTGAAGAACCGTTCCCTGCCCGAGCTGCTGGAGGCCATCACGCAGTTGGGCTTGCTCAAGCCAGGAGAGTTGGAAGATGCCCTGTGGCTCAACCTGCTCACCGATTTCGACCGCTACCTGTTTGAGCGGTCAGGCGCCTGCTACTTCGAAGTGCAGGAACGGGTCGCCCAAGAGGCCCCCATCGGCGGGTTTGAGTTGGAGCCTCTGTTGCAAGAAGCAGCCCGCCGCCACGATCGATGGGCAGATTTGAAGGTGGCCATTCCCACGATGCTGGCGATACCGGTGGTCAACTGGGAGCGGGTCAACCGCTATCGCATCACCGATGAGCAGCGACAGAAGCTGCACGCCCTCACCAAAGACGGCCAGTCGCTAGAGGTGATCGCCAAGAAGCTGTGTCGGGATCGTCTGGAGGTGGCCAATCTCTTTGCGGCCTGGGTCAAAAAAGGGCTGGTCAGCCTGCAAACACCCCAAGAGCTGCTGCAGACCAAGCCCCACAACCCGATAACCATCTTGGCGGTGGACGACAGCGTGGTCATGCAAGAGATCCTGCGGCAATATTTGTCCAACTATCGAGTGATTACAACAGGCAACCCCGCCGAGGTGCTCCCTCTGTTGTTTCAGCATCGGCCTCATCTGCTGTTGATGGACATCGCCATGCCGGGGATCGATGGCCTGGAGCTCTGCCGCATTGTGCGCAGCTTGGAAGAGTTTAAGTCCCTCCCCATCCTAATGGTTACCTCGCGCGATGGCCTGCTAGCTCGCATCCGCGGCAAATGGTCGGGAGCAACTGGCTACCTGACCAAACCCTTCAACGAAAGCCAGCTTAACGAAGAAGTGAGGCGGCTTCTGTTTGTTTCCAATTTCTTTTCCAATTTCTAGGGATCCCCCGAAGAGCTAACCGCTCGCCTCCCCTCTCCCACTGGGAGAGGGGCCAGGGGTGAGGGAAGTTGGATCCCCCCGAAGGGGGAACAGGCAGTCAAAACGCAGCCCAGGGATCCCCGCGAGGTGGTGGCGGATCCCTGGAACACGATGACTACTTGACTAAACCTGACCACACCGTAGTCAGCCCTGAAAGCCTTACCCCGCAAAGGCTTGAGGGCAGCTTTGACTACTTGACTAACGGAAATGCAGAAGCAAATAAGACAGCGGATAGCGGGGCCCCCCAAGCGAGTCAACGCCCATCCTTGGCGTGGCTTTGTACGGAAAGCTGGGCGAGATTGCAGGGGAGCTGGGCGAGACGGATCTAGGGATCCCTGGATTCGAGCCTGCGTACACTCTCATCCTGGGCTGGCCGACCGGTTGCGGGCCAAGGCACAGGGAGAAGAGCCGCCTAAGCCTAACCTAAATCCACGTCAGATTGTCTTCTCTTACGCGACAGCCAAAAGCAAGAAGAAGGTGGTGGTGAAGCCGGACGGCAGCCTGCAGATCTTCAGAGCCGTTCATTAACAGGGGATTCCTTGCGGCTAGGCTGTTACAGCCGTCAGGGAGAATTGACTGGAAAAGTGGCCTCTGGCATATTACGGGACAACGTGCCAGGTCAAGTAAAATACAATGCACACGCCGAGCTGGAAGCCCCACCCCATCCTCAAATATGAGCGGAGAGACTGCTATCCCTATATAGCTCTCCCTACCCCTATCAGCCTGCAACTGAGAGGGCCAGAACTGCCCCCTCCCCCCAGAAAACCTGAGCCGCCTCAACTACCCCCTCGACCAGTCAAGCCGCAACTACCAGAGATCCCAACCCGTGTAATGGACAAGCTCCAGGCTGCCCTGTCAACTGGAGCTGGAGTTGCTGCCCTAATTGCGCTGATTATTGCTGAAGCGCCATTCTTTCTAATCTTGGCAGGGATTGCAGGCGTGGCTACCTTAGCCCAATTCTTATACGAATCCTGGACTTATGAAGAGAGAATGGAAGAATATGAGAGAAAAATGCGAAGTTATCCTCAAGAACAAAAAAGATATGAGGAGAGACTTGTCCTTTGGAGAAGAGAGTGCGATCGCATAGAGTCAGATTACAAACAACAAGTCGAAGAATATAGGCGCGAATATCAAAACAAGGTAGCTCAAATCATAAGGAACTGGGAAAATGGTCTGATATTTCAACCCCTAGATTTATGCCAACCTTTCTTAGGTCAGGGTGCTCGCGCAGGTAGGTATGATCGCCGGCTGAGAGAAGCCTTGATAATAAAGATGGAAAACCTTCCAGTTAAGTTTCTACCTGAACAATCCTCCCTAAAGGTTCCAGGATTTGATTTTCCGTATACGCCCGACATAGCAATACAAGTATCTAGTAACAATAGAACTCTACTTATCGATGTTGAAGTTGACGAACCTTGGTACCAGAACAATGGTCAGCGAGTACCACATCATGCACTAGATGACAATAGACATAGCCAGCGAGACGATTTCTTTGCAGAAAGCGGCTGGATAGTAGTTAGGTTTTCAGAAAGACAAGTAGCGATAGAAACAGAAAAATGTGCCAGCTTTGTCTGCTACCTTATTCAAGCTGTACTTACGCCAGGATTTAGGGATCCAGCTCTGTCTCTGCCGAGTGACCATAGAAGGTGGGACTCTCTCAGCGCTCTTGATGAAGAGAGAGACTTCGTTGAGTGAGGATTCCGTCCCGCTGACGCGAACGGTTGAGAGCTATTTAATGAGCTCCAAGACACGCACGCCAATCTTGACTTTTTCCGTCCAAGGCAACAAGGAAGAGGCTAGTTGGAAGTTTCCAATTTCTAGGGATCCCCCCGAAGGGGGAACAGAAGGTGGTGACGCTCGCACTGCAGATGCGCCACGAGAGTTTCCAATTTCTAGGGATCCCCCCGAAGGGGGAACGGGCGACCATGGACCAGAGCGATTCTTCGTGGCCCTGGGCGTTTCCAATTTCTAGGGATCCCCCCGAAGGGGGAACTGGTAATAACCTTGTTAATACCCGGCGCAATATTAAGTTTCCAATTTCTAGGGATCCCCCCGAAGGGGGAACAAGAACTTACTAAAGAGATTGAGGCTTGCCGCAAAGGTTTCCAATTTCTAGGGATCCCCCCGAAGGGGGAACTCAAGTCGGCGCTGTCCCGGGTCAGTGTGCTGCCCAGTTTCCAATTTCTAGGGATCCCCCCGAAGGGGGAACGCGAGAGCACCACCCGCTCACCAATCCCATACCCAGGAGTTTCCAATTTCTAGGGATCCCCCCGAAGGGGGAACCCACCAACTGGCTAAACCCTTCCTGGACAGCACGAAACTGTTTCCAATTTCTAGGGATCCCCCCGAAGGGGGAACCGAATTTGATTCAGGAGCATCGTCGGTTTTTGGAGATTGTTTCCAATTTCTAGGGATCCCCCCGAAGGGGGAACAGCTGCAGGCTGTGCGCAAGGCCACACCCGTCATCGAGTTTCCAATTTCTAGGGATCCCCCCGAAGGGGGAACCCTGATCAGCATCGATCAGGCCTCTTCTACCGCAGGGGGGTAGTTTCCAATTTCTAGGGATCCCCCCGAAGGGGGAACCGAAATGTTCTTACCGCCCTCGGGAATCATTTCCCGGGTGTTTCCAATTTCTAGGGATCCCCCCGAAGGGGGAACGGCCAGCATTCCCGCGTACGTATGCGCAGGAATGCTGTTTCCAATTTCTAGGGATCCCCCCGAAGGGGGAACAGATTGTTTTCTGAATCTCAGCCACCCTCTTAACCAGCTTCGTTTCCAATTTCTAGGGATCCCCCCGAAGGGGGAACACTACCCCTATTAAACCCAAGTGGGGCAAGGAATGCAAGACCCATTTGCGAGGGGGTCGGTCGAAGACGGCGAAAAAGGGCCTAGAAGAGGGGGGGCAAGAGGCCTGAAAGCCTTGTGGGGCAAGGCATCGAGCGGGTCAACGAAAGAATCGGCCTTTGCGGGATTTGGCGAGGCGCTCGCAAAGCCGCTGATACCGTTTTTGTGTTGCTTTGCCAACACGAGATGCGTAGGGGATTAGCCCCGCAGGCGACCGGAGCGCAGGATGCTGAGGATGAGCCACAGCCCCAGCAGGCTGGCGGCGCCAAAGAGCAGCTCGCTTAGCCAAAAGACCTGGAAGCGCTGGGTTTGGGCCGAGATGATGGCAGCGCCAATAATCAGGGATCCAACCAGGATGCTGTAGGAGAGGCGGTTGGCCGACTGGTCCAGGCTGGTGCGGAGGCCTTCCAGCTCCTGCACCGTCAGGTTCCAGCGCTGGGTCTCGGAGGTGATGCGGCTAAGCAGCACTTCCAGTTGCCGCGGCGACTGCAGCGAGAGGTTTTTGAGATCCAGGGCTGTGCGCAGCAGCGAGGGCAGGGGGGCATCCCCCAGCAACTGCTGCCGAAACACATCGGCCATCAGGGGGCGAATTTGCTCCGGCAGATTGTAGTCTGGGGTGAGCTGGCGGGCGATCCCTTCCAGGTTGGCCAGGGCCTTGGCGCACAGTCCCAGGTTGCCGGGGATGCGGATCTGGTTGCGCCGTGCCGCCTGTAGGATCTCGGAAAAGAGCTCGCTAAAATCCAGCTCGGCAACGCTCAGGGTGTAGTACTGGCGCAAGAGGCGCTCGTATTCCCTCTGCAGTTGGGCCAGGCTGACGGCGGGATCCCGCGGGCTGCCCCTGGGACTTTCCGGCAGGGCCAGTTCCAGCGTGAGCTCAGCACAGCGCTGGGCATCCAGGCTGACGATGGCCAAAATCAGCTCCAGCACAATCTGCTGCGTGCGGGGATCCAGCCGCCCAATCATGCCGCAGTCCAAGAGGGCCACGCGACCGGATCCCAGGTAGAAGAGGTTGCCGGGGTGAGGATCGGCGTGGAAATAGCCGTCAAGGCAGATCTGCTGGAAAAAGGCGCGGGTGAGCAGGCGGGCGATCTGTTTGGGATCGACATCGCTGCGATCCGCCTCTAGCAGGGGCTTTCCCTCGATCCACTCCAGCGTCAGCACCTTGGGCGTGGTGAGCGACCAGTAGACGCGCGGCACCACCAACTGCGCTGGGTCAAACCAACGGCTAGCCTGCAGGTGTTGCCGCAGTTGCTCCGTGTGGCGGGCTTCCTGGGTAAAGTCCAGCTCCGCCTGCAGCGCCCGGCAAAACTCATTGGCCAAGGCCACCACGTCTGTTAGCCTACCGAACTCCGTTTGCGCCACCAGCTCAGCAATGCCACGGATAAGCCGCGTATCCTGTTCCACCACTGCTTCCAGCCCCGGCCGTTGGATCTTGAGGGCCACCAGTTCGCCGCTGAGCAGGCGGGCGCGATGGACTTGGGCGATGGATCCCGCTGCCACCGCTTCCGTGTCCAGGCTGCTGAATATCTGCTCCAGCGGCTTTTGCAA
The DNA here is from genome assembly GCF_047502685.1 of Synechococcus sp. OH20. NCBI lineage: Bacteria > Bacillati > Cyanobacteriota > Cyanophyceae > Synechococcales > Synechococcaceae > Synechococcus > Synechococcus sp. OH20. The sequence goes on from NZ_JANSIQ010000058.1 coordinate 5,811, forward strand.
CTGCTGGCGCAGCAGGATCTCCACCGCCTTCCAGGGCACGGGGGGCACATTGCTCTGCAGCGTGCTGAGGGCCTCGATGTACTCCCGCGGCAACAGATCGGGGCGGGTGCTCAGCAACTGGCCCAGCTTCACATAAACCGGCCCCAGATCCACCAGGATGTTGCGCAGCACCATCGGCGGCGGCAGTTGCGGCTCTTCCGCCTTGCCCAAGGAGAGCAAGCGCCGCATGTAGTCCCAGCCGTGGCGCAGGACTACTTCCAGGATCTCCGCCTGCCGGGCGCCGCTCTGGGCCAGCCGCGCAAAGACCACTCCTTTTCCCTCCCGCACAGCAGATATCAAAGGAAAGGCACGGGAGCCACCCGGCGGGTCCCGTCCCAGCCGCCGGCTAGCCCTTCTCGCAAGGCCCGCAGCACCTCGTCGGTCTCGGCGTTGGGCTGGGCAAAGGAGAAGAGGTGCTTAAAGCGCAGTCTCCCCTCGCGATCGACGATGAACTGGCCCGGCAGGGGCGCCCCCAGCGCTTGGCCGACACCGTAGAGCCGGAAGGTTTTGCACTCCGGATCCACCAACAGCGGATAGGGCAGTTGCAGGTCGGCTTGGATCTGTTGGCTTTGCACCGGGTCGGTGCTGGTAATCATCAGCAGCTCTGCTCCCAAAGACCGGATCTCCTCGTAGCGGGCCTTCAGCTCCTGGATGTGGGGGTAGCAGAAGGGGCAGAAGAGCTTTTCCGTGAAAATGCGGGTAAAAGCCAGAACCACCGGCTGGTGGCCGCGGTAGTCCGACAGGCGCACGGGATCCCCGTGTACATTGGGCAGCTCAAAGTCGGGGGCCAGCTCGCCAATCTGCAGAGGGCTGTTGGCCGGCTGGGGGATGAAGTTGTCGAAAAAGCGACGGTTGAACAGGCCGCTGTTGCTGGTCATTGCCATTTTTTACGTTTCTTTACTACCTGCCACCAGCCTAACCCAAAGCCTCGGCCACTGCCTTTAGCCGCCGCAGTTGTGCCCGCATGTCCCGCCGGGTCAGCTCTGCCGCCACCAGATAGAACCCTGCCGCCACCCAGGGGTTGGGGATGGAAAACTCAAAGCGGTTCACCAACAGCGTTCCCGACGCTTGGGGGCGGCACTCCCAGCGGTCAGTGCCCTGAAAAAACCCCTCAAACTGCCACTGCACCAGACCCTCGGCCCGCTCGGCGATCACGCAGTCCAGGCTGGGGGCAATGAGAGGCAGGCGCAGGAAAAAGCGGTAGCGGCTGCCCAGTTGCCCCGTAGGGGATCCCAGGGCCTCGCAGCCCAAAAGCGGGTTAAGCCAGCGCCGCATCAGCTCCGGGTCAATGAGACAGTGCTCCACCCGCGCCACGTCAGCGGCAATCTCCATCGCTTGGGTATAGACGGGCATACTTTAAGGAGAGGCTACAGCAGCAGGCTGCGCTTTGCCGACAGGGATGACGGTACTCAGCAAAATCAAGATATCGCGGTACTCCACCTGATCCGGCCCGCGGCGGGGGGATCCCACCTGAATGACTGCCTGGTACAGGGACTTTTCAGGGTGGGGGGGAGACTCGAACACCAAGGTGCGGATGCCGTTGGCCTGTTCCAGATCCGAGAGGAGATCCCAGCCCCGGCCCCACAGGGTACGGCGGTAGTAGGCGGCAATCTCCTCCAGAGGCTGAGAGGTCTGCAAAATCAAGGAAGCAAGGCCCCCCCCTCGATCCCAAATCTGCCCGGAAGAGACAACGGCAGCGTTGGGCAACTGCAAATGAGGGGGAAAGTGAGGGGGAAGGGCGCGGGTATCCCCCAAAGAAGCCTCAAAGTGCGTGCCATCTTTGCCGATGTGACGCCGAACAGGATCCAGCTCTGGGGAAACCGGAGCAGCCCTCTGGCGGCAGGCCATGAGGGATCCCGCCAGCAGCCCAACGGTTAGCCAAGCAAGAACCGGCAGAGGACTCCGTCCCGCCGGCGCGATTTGCTCAAGACAGCACCTTTTTCTCATTTGTTGGGCCGCGTCCCTAAGGTGGGTTCTATCTATGGGGCAAGGATCTGAGCCACTCACGGGCTTGGCAGCCGGCGTGTATGGTAGATAAAAGCTCGTTCTTGGGTTTCTGCCCATTCCTATGCCCAAGGTTAGCACCTCTCGCCATCCAGCCGACTCACGCTTTAGTTCTGCCATTGCCGCGCGCCCTTTTCGCGAACAGGTCAAAGGGTTAAAGCCCTACCAGCAAAAACAACTGCAACGGCTTTACCAACTGCGCCTACCCCCCAACCGCTTGGTGACGGTGGAGTTTGCCCAACGGTTGGGATCCCTGACTCAAGATCTAGAAGGCCAGCCCATCAGTGTTTACCTGAACCGGCGCGGCCAAGTGATCCGCGTGGGGCTGGGATCCCCTTTTGAGACCCAGATCCCGGCCTGGGAATTGCCTCGCCAGGGAGCCGAGCGCCTCTCCGGGATCCGCTGCATCACCACCCAAACTGGGGCAGGAGGCCCCGGCCAGAAAGCGCTGACGGCCATGGCTTTGCAGCGTTTGGATGCCCTTATCACCCTTTCCGTGGCCAAGGCAGGAGGGCAGCGGCGGCGAGGTGGAGCGGCCACGGGCTTTGTCAACTGCGCCTATCTGGCCCACCTGGTGCCGCAGGAGGGGCACCGCTGGCAGGTCTCGGAGCCTTTGCCCCTGGGGATCCTGGCAGAACAGGATCTGCAGGAGCTGGTGACGGAGCTGGAGGATGGCTTTCGGCGCCAATTGACCGCCCGCCAGGTGGATCCCAAGCAGGAGCGAGCGATCCTGGTGGGGCTGCAGGAGCTGGGGCAGAGCCGCGAAGACCTGATGGACAGGCTGACAGAGCTGGGCCGCCTGGTGGAAAGTGCCGGCGGACAGGTGCTGCAAACCCTCTGGCAACGGCGGGAAGGCCCCAATTCCGCCACAGTCATTGGCTCTGGTAAGGTGCAGGAGTTGGCGCTGCTGGTACAGGATCTGGGGGCTAACCTGGTGGTGTTCGACCGCGAGCTCACCCCCAGCCAGGTGCGCACCCTGGAAGAGGCGGTGGGGGTGCGGGTGGTGGATCGCAGCGAGGTGATCCTGGATATCTTTGCCCAGCGGGCCAGAACACGGGCCGGGAAGTTACAGGTGGAGCTGGCGCAACTGCAATATCTGCTGCCGCGCCTGGCCGGTCGAGGGCGCACCATGTCGCGACTGGGGGGTGGGATCGGCACCCGCGGCCCTGGGGAAACCCAACTGGAAATGGAGCGACGGGCCATTCAGCGGCGCATCGGCAAGCTGCGGCAAGAAGTAGAAGAGCTGCGCCGCCACCGGCAACGGCTGCGCCAACGCCGCGAGGGATCCCAGATTCCCGTGGTGGCGCTGGTGGGCTACACCAATGCCGGCAAATCCACCCTCCTGAATGCCCTCACCCACGCCCAGGTCTATGTTGCCGATCAGCTCTTTGCCACCTTGGATCCCACTACCCGGCGGCTGGAGCTGCCCGACCACCAGGCGGTGCTGCTCACCGACACGGTAGGATTTCTAACGGAACTGCCGGAGCAACTGGTGGACGCCTTCCAGGCCACTTTGGAGGAAGTGACAGAGGCTGACGCCCTGCTGCACGTGGTGGATCTCTCTCACCCCAACTGGGAAGGGCAGATCGAGGCGGTGGAAAAATTGCTGGATGGCATGCCCTTGGCCACCGGGCCGCGACAATTGGTGTTTAACAAAATTGACCGCCTCGATCCCGAATGGGTAGAAGATGTGCGCCTGCTCTACCCCAAAGCTCTCTTTGTCTCTGCTGCTACCGGCCAAAATCTGAACCAGTTGCGCCGCACCTTGGCCCAGTTTGCGGCAGCCTTGAATCTCAACTCCCTCGATTGGCAGGAACCCAGGGATCCCTAGAAGCATTCCATAAGGATTTCGAAACCTGGGCCTTTCATTATTTATCCTGCCTCGGCATAAACATTCAGTTACATTGAGATCAGAATTGTTAACCGACTTCAGGTTAGGGAGAGAACATGGTCACTACTGCGGTTGCACCTCAAGTCGCACCTCACCTGGCCCAGTCGCATCTGACGCTGCAAACTTTGCCCATTGGCGCCGATACCCTCGCCATTCGCTCTCAAGATTGGGATCGAGATCGGTTTGACATTGAATTCGCCCTGGAAAACGGCACCACCTACAACTCCTTTTTGATTCGCGGCGAGAAGGTGGCCCTCATCGACACCTCCCACGAGAAATTTCGCCAGTTGTACCTGGATCTCCTGCAGGGGCTCCTTAATCCTGCCCAGATCGACTACCTGGTGGTCAGCCACACCGAGCCGGATCACAGCGGCTTGGTGGGGGATCTGCTGGAGCTGGCGCCCCAGGCGACGGTGGTGGCCTCCAAAGTGGCCATGCAATTTCTGGAAGACCTGGTGCATCGGCCCTTCCGGCGGCTGGTGGTGAAGCAGGGGGATCGCCTGGATCTGGGCAAGGGCCATGTCCTAGAGTTTATCTCCGCCCCCAACTTGCACTGGCCCGACACCATCCTTACCTACGACCACGGCACCCAGATCCTCTACACCTGCGATGTGTTTGGGATGCACTACTGCGACGACTTCGCCTGGGATGAGCATCCCCACCTGCTGCAGGCAGACTTTAAGCTCTACTACGACTGCCTTATGGGGCCCAACGCCCGCTCGGTGCTCTCGGCTCTGAAGCGCATGGAAGCCTTGCCCCCTATCGCCGCCATTGCCACCGGCCACGGCCCCCTGCTGCGCCATCACCTGTCCGACTGGGTAGAGCAATACCGCACCTGGAGCCTGGAGCAGGCCAAAGCCGAACGGATGGTGGCGGTGTTCTACCTGTCGGGATATGGCCAGGCGGAAGTGCTGGCTCAAGCCATCGCCCACGGGATCCAAAAAACCGGCACCCAGGTGGAGCTGGTGGATCTGCGGCTGGTGGATGCCCACGAGGTGCGCGAGCTGATGAGCTTGGCCGCCGGTGTGGTGATAGGCATGCCGCCCCAATCGGGGCCAGATGCGGCCACCACCCAGGTGCTGCTGAAAACCCTCTTGGCCTCTGCCCACAGCAAGCAGGGCTTTGGCCTCTTCGAGTCGGGCGGCGAAGATGATGAGTCGGTCTACCTCTGCCGCAACACGCTGCAGGAGATCGGTGCCAAAGAGGTGTTTGCCCCGATTTTGCTCAAGCAGCCTGCCAGCGAAGCTCTGCTGCAAGTGGCTGAAGAAGCGGGTACCGACTTGGGGCAATGGCTGACCCGGGATCGCAGCATTCAGCAGATGAAAGCCCTCGATGCCGACCTGGATCGCGCCCTGGGCCGCATCAGCAACGGCCTCTACATCCTCACCGCTCGCAAAGGGCAGGCCACCAGCGCCATGCTCGCCTCCTGGGTGGCCCAGGCCAGCAGCGATCCGCCGGGGATCAGCGTTGCCGTGGCCAAAGACCGGGCCATCGAGTCCTTCCTGCAGGTGGGGGATACCTTCGTCCTCAACGCCTTACCGGAGGGCCACTACCAGCCCTTGATGCGCCACTTCCTGAAGCGCTTCCCACCAGGGGCCGACCGCTTTGCCGGCATCAAAACTTACCCCGCCGCCAACGGATCCCCCATCCTGGCCGATGCCCTGGCCTACCTGGAATGCCGTGTGGTCAGCCGTCTGGAAACCAGCGACCACTGGGTGGTGTATAGCACGGTGGAAGCCGGGCGGGTCTCCAACCTGGAGGGCCTCACTGCCATCCACCACCGCAAGGTGGGGAATCATTACTGATCCCTCACCCCCAGCCCCTCTCCCTAGGGGAGAGGGGAGATTCAGGGTTGGCCTGGGGCAAGGCCAGTACTCGCAGCTCGCCCCTCTCCCCTCTCCCTAGGGGAGAGGGGAGATTCGCCAGGTTCGGAAACAGCCGCTCTGCCGATGCAAAAACTTCCCTCCAAACTTCAATAAGACTGTCGGTAGCGCAGCCCGTTGGGATGCAGGAAAAAAGGGCTGTCTTCTCCCAAAGGGATCCCGTCTGGCTGCAGTGGAAAAGGCAGCCCTTCTGGGCTCTGTTCCGCTTCCTGAGAGAGGCGGTAGAAAACTCCCCCGCATCCAGAAGAGGGAATCTCCGCAGCAGCATGCTGCTGTTGCCAGCGCTGGTAGGGGCTGAGCCGAGCTTCCCTCCGGTCGATGTCCGGTGGCCCAGGGAGAGAGGGCGCTATAGCCGGCTGTCCAGCGGGCAAAAGAGCCGCCACCTCCGCTTGGGCCCACCCTGCCGGGGCCAAGGCCAAAGCCAAAAGCCAGCCGCTTCCCCAAACCCAGATGAACTGCCGCATGACCGGATCCCTCGCTTTAGGCTCTCTACTGTCCAGCACTGAGAAGATGGCTCCCATCTTCTCAAGGCCGGACTGAGGGGGGCATGACGGAGATCCCGCCAAGCCTGTGATCTGGATCAGCTCAATCCAGACCCACTCCATCAAATCAATAGGGATCCCTTGTCAATGCCCATCTACCCGCTAGCAGATTTGCCGGAATGGTCTGCACTGCCGGCCCGTACATAGGCGTGCCAAGCCAAGTCCAGCAGGCCATCCAACACCGCCGCAGCCACTGCAGGGCCCCCCTTGCGTCCCTCGGTGCGGATATGAGGCACCATGGAATCGGCCAGCTCCTGCTTGGCTTTCACCACGTTCACAAACCCAGCCGGCGTGGCGATGACCAGAGCAGGAGCCACCTCCTTTTCTGTAATCAACCGAACCAACGTGGAAAGAGCCGTTTGGGATTGGCCAATAATAAAGATTGCTTCAGGATAGCGTTGGGCCAGGGTTTCCAATCCCCAAGCAGAGCGGGTCTTATCTTTTTGGGGGCGAGTAATCGCTTCGCTGCCGCAGTAGATGGGGTTGGAAAAGGTATTCTGGACGGCCCAGGCAATGCCTACCTGTACCATCGGCTCATCTACCACAATGGTGGTACGCGCTGCCAGAGCCGCCGCTCCAGCTTGCAAGGCTTCGTTGCCAAAACGGATAAGGTTCAAGTACTCAAAGTCGGCAGTAGCATAAATAACACGGCGAACCACTTCATACTCGGCAGGAGAAAGCTCGTGCTTACCCACCTCCTGGTCGATGATCATCAGGCTCTCTGCATCGGTGACATGCCACTCCATCGGTTCCAGACCCCGCCCGCCGTTTGTTCTCGGTAATGACAGGATTGTACCTGCAGAGGCTCCGATTGGTGGGAAAAGCCATCGCCTAACCCGGCGGCCAACCCATCGCTCGACCGCCGAGAATGTGGATGTGTAGGTGAAAGACGGTCTGCCCGCCGTCCTCCCCTTCGTTGATCACCAGTCGATAACCTTTGTTTAAACCTGCCTCGGCAGCCACCCGCTGAGCCGTCAATAGCAGATGCCCCAGCAACGCTTCCTGGTCGGGCTTGGCCTGGGCAATGCCGGGGATAGGCTCCTTGGGCACCACCAAGATGTGGACAGGGGCTTGAGGGGCGATATCTTTGAAGGCGATGGCCCGCTCATCTTCGTAGACAATCTGGGCCGGGATCTCCCTGCGGATGATCTTGCCGAAAACCGTGTCGCTCATGGGTGGTTACAAGCCAGTTCTGACCTTAGCCTAGCCGCTGATGGCCCTCATTGGTTGAGCAGCCACTCAAACTCCTGTTGCAGCGAGCGAATGTGCCCCACCCGCGAGACCAACAGGGCATCTTGCCCAGCATCCCGAAAGCGAGACTGCCACAAACTCACCAAATCGGGGTTGCTACACCAAAAGCAGATGACGGTTTCCACCAACTGATCCCAATCCCAACCCCGCCGGGCCGGCACCTCCTCCAGGGATCCCAGCAGCGCATCCAAGGTGCAAGGGCTGGTGCCTAAGTATTCCACCCCACAGGGCCGCTTTGCCAGCTCCTGCTGCTGACAGAAGAACTCGAGGGCAGGGGCAATGCCGATGATCTCAAAAGTGTAAACCATTGGGCTCAGTCCTAGAGGGTTTCCTTGCGAAAACAGAGGTTTTGCAAAAGAGGAGTTCAGCAATCTCTCGACAGAATTGAAACTGGGATCTTTTCCCATCCGTCGTCGATCTGAACCTGGATGTTAGGCACTGACTATATACTCAACTTGGGCCAATTGCCAAGACTAAAGAACAGGCGGACACGACTCTTTTGCCACTGGTCACTACCTGGAGATAGGATGCTTCAACACCAAAGAGGTGAGCTTTGCCTGATGAGCGCTCCAGCGAACAATCCTGCGCAGATAACTGCTAGCAAACCCAAGTAAGGACTGCCAGCACTCATCGAGATTTTTTGCTGGTTGACTCTGCTGACAAAGCAGTTGACGCCCACCTTTCCTGGGGGCGTCAGAGAGATGGTGCTTCCAAAAGAGCGAAAGCCCAGAAACAACTGGCGTGGCGAAAGTCTCCAGCCTAGGCCCTTTCTTCTATCCAAGTGGGTACTGGGTTCTGGATATTTTCCGGGACAGGAGAGCTGGGGGCGGGGAGATGAAACTCGATGCGCGGCTGCCCCACTCCATAGGTGAGGGTGTAGCTCCAGTGCAGACAGCGCAGCCACAGGCGGGGATAATGGACTTCCAACCAGGGCTGCAGGCGCCGCACCAGCCTTGGGAGCCAGCCCCTCAGCAAAGCTGAAGTCAAGGCCAGCCCGCTATAGCCGAAGTAGGTAGGTAGCCACTGGGCAAAGCCCTTGGCCCCTACGGCCTCCCAGATCCACAGCAGCAGCCGCGGGTTTTGCCAAGCCGCTTTGATGGCCATGCGGTTAAAGGCCAGCCAGCCGGCCCGGTCTTTGATGAAATCATCCACCACCTCTGGCGGCTCGGTGGCGAGAATGCCGAAAAAGCTGTTGAGGATGGCGTTGATGCGTTCGGGGGGCAATACCTTGCCGGTGGGCACCATCATCCCCCGCGAGAACAGCCAAGTGACGGCGGAGTTGCCCTGGTAGGCGCGGATCTGGGCCAGGTCAGAGGCTTTGAGCAGGTTGTGGCGCAGGGCTGTGTTCAGCAGGTCACAGAGGCGGGGGCAGTTGCGCACCAGGGATCCAAACCCGGTAAAACTCAGGGGGGATTGCAGGGCCGCCGCATCCCCAATCAAGAGGACGCGGTCGAAGGGCTCCTCTGGAGTCCGCTGCGGGCTAAACCGTCCGGGAATGTAGCCGAAGGTGGCCTTTTTCCACTGCAGGCGCTCTGGGTTGCAGCGGCGGTACTCCGGCAGGATGGTGAAAAAGTCTTCGTACAATTCCAGCAGGGATCCCGGATTTTCCGGATGTACCTGGTGGTAGTGGAACAAGTAGAAGGTGAGATCCTCGCCGGGGCCGGGAAAGAGCTCCCAAATGAGCTGCCGACCGCGGCTGATGTCCCCGTGGCTGGCCAGGATGTCGCCAAATTGGGGATCCCATACTCCCGGCTCAAACCCTCCTGCAATGGTGGCCCCGACGGTGGGGCAGACGCTATCAAAAGCATGATGGCGGTAGAGCTGCTGGGCAATGGGCGAGGCCGTCCCCATGGCATCCACCAACAGGCGGGATCCCAGCCGAAACTCAGCTTGGCCGATTAAATCTTTCACCACCACCGTGACGCCCTGGTCTTCGATGTAGGCCCGCCGGAACTCCGTGCGCTCGTAGATGGTGCCGCCGCAGGATCTCAGGATCTGGCCGCAGAGCTGCAGGAGCTTTTCGGCATCGATGGCCAGGTTCAACACCGTCGGCGTGTGCAGGACGGGGGCGCGTACGGGGCTGTTGCCATCAAAAAACTTGTTGAACCCATCGGTGTATTCCCTGAGGATGAGGCTCTCTATCTCCTCGGGGCTGAGGAGGCCGAACTCCGCTAGCGTCTGCAGCTCCCGCCGCGAGATGTTCCACTCCCGGTTCATGCGGCCAAAGGGCAGCCGTTCCACCAGGGCCACGCGGTAACCTAAGCGGGCCATGGCCGCACCGTAGATGGCCCCCAGCGCCCCGCCCACGATCACCAAGTCCCACTCCAAGGGGGCAGGTTCAGGGGCCGGCTGGCGAAACAGCACCGGCTGCCGCTGAGGATGGGGGGATTGCACTTCTTCCCGCCAGCGCTTCTCCCACCAGTAAACCCGCTGCAAGTCAAACTCGCCGTTGGGAATGCGGCGGAAATACTTCACCGTCTGCGGGTAAAAAGGCTCCAGTTGCTCAAAGATGGATCCCTGGCTGAGATCGATAGCTGGCAACTGCGGGTAGCGGTGGGGAAATCGGCTCTGGATAGCCTTTTCCAGCTCTCTCAGCCAGCGCCCCTGCCGGGGGAAAGGCCGCTCCGACCACTGGAACACCTTGAGATAGGTGGTGTTCAGCCCCGACCAGAGGAAAACGGCCAGCTCGGCCCCACATCCCTGCAGGCGCAGGCCAGTGGCAGTCGGCAGTTTTTGGCTGCCCTGAGGCAAGGGGATACACTCCTGCAGCCAGCGCAGCACCTGGGCAGTGTCTGGACAAGGGATCTCGCGATAGTACAGGGGCTTGAGCACGGCGCCGAGATAGAAAACAGAGCAAATCTTCACCCATTGTGACACGAGGCGATCCTATCCCCTTGGCTTGTCCTAAAGATCACTCCTTGCCCGGCTTTTGCCCAAGCTGCAAATCGGCGGGGGTATTGCAATTGGTGAGCATCGTTTGAGTCTGGCCCAGCAAGCGGGGAAACATTTTCTCGCCAGAGGTGCCAGGCGGGATCCGCCATCGGTGCATAGCGCTTCGGCCAGGGGGGGAGAATGTAAACTGCGTTGGCATAGGCTGCTGCCACCTGGGCCACCCGTCGTAAGAGGGGGATCCCATCCCCAAAGCCTTGTCGGATCCCATGCGGCGGCTGTTGCCCCCGGCCAAAATCAGGACAGCAACCGCAGGTAGGGGATCTCCAAGGCATTTTGGGCGAGGTTGTGGCTCCTTGGTCACCCAACTCTTCCGCTCCCGTTGGTTAAAAACTCAAGTGCTGTTGTAGCCAACCCACAACAAACTGGTATCAAACAGCACTTTACAGGCTTTCAGCGGTAACAGTAGAATCCTCCTGGCAAGGTAGCAAAGACGGGATCCCTTCATGAAAGATTTCTACCGCGAGCTGGAAATAAAGCCTGACGCGACCCTTGAAGAAATTAAAGAGAACTACAGGCGGCTTGCCAAAGAGTATCACCCGGATCGTCTCCCTCCCGGTACACCGGACAAGGCTCGACAATACATTGAAGAAAAGTTTAAGTCGATCCAAGAGGCCTACACGATACTAAGTGACCCTGTCAAGCGAAAAGCCTACGACTCTCAAAGGGCTTCCCAGGCTCCGCAGACCAAAGGGAGCGAGTATAGCCCAGGCCTGAAAGCCAAACCCAGCTATAGCACCCAAGACGGCAGCACTTGGCCGTTCGACCCTGACAAGATACAGAAAGCTGCAAAGGAAATAGAGCGTCGCAAGGAAAGTATCGAAGTTAACTACAATCAAAAGATAGAGCAAGTGAAGTCCGAGCTAAGGAGAAACCTTATTTCAATCGGCATTAAGGAAGAGGATGCCAGAGTTGATTATGCCTTCCTTACTAAGGATGAAAACATACAGAACTGCCTTTTCTCTTTGTTTTTGGGCTTTTTGGCTTTCTTAGGAGGCTGGGGAGCGATTGGTACTATACTTGTAATCATTGCCTTTGCATTTGCTTGGTCAGCATTTTCTGACAGGTACAGTAAAGCGCAAGTGGAGACAGCCAAAAGTTTCCAAGAAAGGGCGAAGTCAAAAATCGCCCTACATGAGAAAGAAAAAAGTGCGGAACTCACTCAACTTCAGCTTTACTACAGGAGCAGGATCGACTACTTTAAGAGTCTCTCCCTTGAGTCTTTATCCCCTGAGTTTATAAGCGGGCTTAGCGGAGAGGATCAGCTTTTTCTATTGACGGCGATAAAGGAAAGAGCGGACGCTGAGAAGCTAAAGGAGGATCTGAAGCTGGCGGCTGGAGTCGCTGTTGGTATTGGCATACTGGCAGTTCTATTTGGTTTGGGCGGTGGATTCTACCCCCATTGATCCTAGGCCGGCAGCAGAAGCAAAACCTTGGAGTCCGGATTCTCCGGCGAGCTCCTCGGTGGCAAAACCAGACTTTGCCACTCTTGGTAGCTGAGACCAAGCCGAGTCATTTCAGTGACTTCGTATCTGTAGCCTTCTAGCCTCCTGTCCAATTCGATCATGGACTGGGCAGTCGCTATAACTTGATTTACTCGAGACATTAGCTTGAAAATGACGTCTCTCCGAGCAGCGGTGTTCCAGGGTAGGCGATCCCAGAATGTCCAATCTAAACCAACCAGAGATGGGGAAATGAGGGCAAGGATGGCATTCCTAGATCTTACCGGCATACTATCAAGATAGGATTCAATGTCTTGTGCGCTGAAAATAGCCGGTCGTATATATTCGTCAAACAGCTTATTCGTATCGGATTCACCCGTTGCATACTTGAGAATCTCCACAACGCTCGATAGGCTGACTCCTTGGCAAGTCCTGTGGAGATATCCTGAAGGATTTTTGGTCAATAAAAGCTTGATGTAATCTCTAATACGAGGTTTTAAAATTTCCTCTGCCTCTGCCAGGCGCTTCAGAGCCATCTCATGCTCCTCCAGCTCTAAGTAACATTTAATCTCCGTAACATAGACTAAAGATAGGATTAAGATGTACTCGCGAGCCAAAATGCCGTTGTTCTCGTTCCAATTGGAATCCCACGCAGCTTGATAATAGTGCTCGGCCTCAAGCAGAGGCTGAATGACCTCGGTTACCAATCGCTTCCTGTTGGTCTGGGAAGACATCTTCAAAGCTATTTCTGCAACGTTGATAGCAGACTTAGCCTTAGCAAGGAGCGATCTATCTATTGTATCCTTGAGCTCTGAGATGGATTGTTGAAGATGTTGAATTCGAGAGTCAATTTGATCAAGCTTAGAGATAACGACCGCAAAGCCTATGGCAGACAAACCCAGGTTAGCCAGACCAAGAGCAGTATTGAATTGGGTTAAGCCTAAGACAGTGTTTAGTTTATTGCTAATGTCAATGAGTCTTAGGTTGATCTGTCTCAACTGAATGTTGGCAAGTATCCCGTTGATGATATCCACTCCCGGGATCCAGTTGCCAATGCTATTTGCGAGTGTCAAGCCCCCTGTTTCTCTCAGCCAGGCCACCACCTGCTTAGAGGCCACTTCTCGCACCACGCCGCCTACGCGCTCGTAGGTCCCATTCTGCAGGCCTTTCAGGATGGCTTCGGGAATCTCTAGGATGACTTGCTCGGCAACCATAAGTCAGGAGACCCTTGCGCTTGCTGCCACCAAACTAGCACAGAGGAAACCTTCCAAAAGGCTTGAACTTAGAGAGTTCGCTAAAGTTTGAGGGAGGTCAGTTTATTCTCAGTTGCAAGGGCAAGAGCTTAGCATGGAGATCCAGCCCCTCTCGCTGTTGCGTTGCCGCTATGTCTGAGCCTGCTGGTCGTCTGGTTTGGAACCACTCCACCCACATTTCTGGGCTGATCCCTGTCCTGGAGCGCCTGACTCGACAGCCGGGCATTAAAACTGTAACCCCGGGCGCCTTGTCTTGCAGTCGGGGGCGGATCCCGCAGTTACAGTTGCGGGTTTCGGTGCCCATTCGAGGGGGATACAAGTTGGTTGCCCGCAAGGGCAGCAGCGTGCAAGAGGTGTTTGTGGTTACCGAGCTCAGCCAGTCGGAGCTGGAAGCAGCAATTCGCCGCTGTTTGGAGTAGGTTTAGGCTCTGGGCGCGCCATGTCTCGTGCTAGCCTCAAGCCCGCCCGCATCAGCGCCGTCCTACCCGGATCCCTGGCGGCAAAGGTGGGCATTCAGCCGGGGGAGGCGCTGGTGAGCATCAATGGCGAGAAACCCCGCGACCTCATCGACTATCGCTTCTTGTGTGCTGATGAATATCTCTGCCTGGAGATCCTGGACAACCAAGGGATCCAGCGCACGGTTGAGCTGGAAAAAGACATGGACGAGGATCTGGGGCTGGAGTTTGAGACGGCTTTGTTCGATGGTCTCATCCAATGCAACAACGCCTGCCCCTTTTGCTTTATCGACCAACAGCCCCCTGAGATGCGGGCAACGCTGCACCTCAAAGACGACGACTACCGCCTCAGCTTTCTCTACGGCAGCTACCTCACCCTTACCAACCTGACCACTGCCGAGTGGGAGCGCATCGCCCGCCTGCGCCTTTCTCCTCTCTATGTGTCGGTCCATGCCACCGACCCGGAGCTGCGCAGCCGCCTGCTCAAAAACCCGCGTGCCGGCTTGATCCTGGAGCAGTTGGCCTGGTTTCGCCAACACCGCCTGCAACTGCATGCCCAGGTGGTGGTCTGCCCAGCTTGGAACGATGGGGAGCAGCTAACTCGCACCCTTCTGGACTTGGCCGCCTTTGGCCAACCTGTTGAAGGGATCCCGACCGTCCTCTCGGCGGCCGTGGTGCCGGTGGGGCTAACCCGCTTTCGCCCCCCCAATGATGAGCTAATCCCGGTGGATGCTGCCAAAGCGGCGGAGGTGATTGCGCAGGTGGAAGCGCTGCAGGCGCAGTTTCGGCAAGAATTGGGATCCACCTTTGCCTGGCTGGCTGATGAGTGGTATCTGCTGGCGGGTCGGGAATTGCCGCCGGCAGAGCACTACGAAGATTACCCCCAACTGGGCAATGGAGTGGGATCCCTGCGCTTGTTCTTGAGCGAGTTCGAGCAGGTGCGGCTGCCGGCTGGGATCCCTGCTCCCCTCAAAGTTCTCTGGGTGGTGGGCAACGCCGTGGAACAGGCCTTCCAGCCCGTGGTCAAGCGGATGAACAGCATTCGGGGGCTGCAGTTGGATCTGTTGCCCATTGCCAGCCAATTCTGGGGACAGACCCTGACGGTAACCGGGCTGCTGACAGGGCAGGACATCCTCAGCGCTTTGAAATCCGTTGAAAACTTGGCAAGCTACGATGGGCTACTTTTGCCCCAGATTGCTCTTAAGGATGGGGAGCGCTTTCTAGACGATCTGAGCTGGCAAGAGTTGCAGGCCCAAGTCGGGATCCCAGTGGTGCGGGTGGACGGCGGGCCGGCGGGCTTGCTGGAGGCGGTGCAAGGGCTAGGATCAAGAGCGAGTTTGAGTGGGATGCCCTGAGTCCATGGAGCGGTTGCGGCGAGGGTTGCTCCTGTTACTTTGGGTGGGGCTAGGGATCCTGGCCATCAGCGGCTTGGCGGCCTTTTATGTAGATCTGGCCTGGTTTGCCGAGCTGAACGCCCTGCCGGTGCTGTGGACGCGGGTGATGGCTCGCTGGGGGCTGGGCCTAGGCGCCTTTGTCTTTGCCCTGGCGGTGGTGGGATCCAACATCCGCGCCTGCTGGCGGGGCGCCAACACAGCCTGGGCCTGGGCCATTGCTCTGGGGTTGAGCGGCTGCTTGGCCTGGTCTCTTTCTCGGCACTGGTTTACACTGCTGCTCTGGCTGCACCAAGTGCCTGTGGGGGAGTCGGATCCGATTTTTAGGCGCGATCTGGGCTTTTTTCTTTTCGGCCTGCCCTTTTGGGAGACGCTGCAGCACTGGTGCTTCAACTTGGTGCTGCTCACTCTGATCACGACAGCGCTCATCTACCTGGTGGAGCTAGGGCTATCGGAGCAGCGGCTGACGCTGGCCCTTTCCCTGTTTGCCCAGCGGCACTTGCTAATCTTGGGCGGAGCCCTGTTTTTGCTGCGCGCCTGGGGGCATTGGCTGGAGCGCTACGAGCTGCTCTACTCCACCCGCGGCGTCGTCTTTGGCGCCGGTTTTACCGATGTCCACGCCACCCTGCCGGCCACGACTCTAATCAGCGGGGTGGCTTTCCTGACAGCGGTTGGCTTTTGGGTTTTGGCCCGCCAGGGGATCCGCCTCAACCTTCCCTTGTTCAAGCCCTGGTGCCCTGCCTGGGCCAGTTCCCTGCTAGCGCCGGCTCTGCTGTGGGGAGCCTACCTGGGGTTTGGGCTGCTGACCACCCGGCTTTACCCGCAACTGGTGCAAACCCTTTTGGTCACGCCCAACGAGCTGGAGCTGGAGCGCCCCTACATCGAGCACAACATCCGCTTTACCCGCGCTGGCTTTGGCCTGACCGAGGTGGAGGTGAAACCCTTTCCAGAGGAGGGATCCCTGACGCTGGCAACGCTGCAGCAAAATCAATCCACCCTGCGCAACGTGCGTCTTTGGGATACGGAGCCCCTCTTGGCCACCTATCGCCAACTGCAGGAGATCCGTCCCTACTACCAGTTTCCCTATGTGAATGTAGATCGCTACCGCATTGCCGGGGAACTGCGCCAGGTGATGCACGCTGCGCGGGAATTGGACTTTGCCCAGGTGCCGCCTACGGCCCAAACTTGGGTTAACCAGCGGTTTTTCTACACCCACGGCTATGGCCTCACCCTCAGCCCGGTGAACGTGGTTACCCCAGAGGGACTGCCGGACTTTTTTCTCTCGGATATCCCACCGCGGGTTTCTCCCCGCTACCCGGAGGTGGCGCAGGTGCTGGAAGTGGATCAGCCGGCTCTCTACTACGGCGAGCTGACCACTACCGACGTGTTTGTGGGAGCCGAGGCAAGGGAGCTGGACTATCCCGCTGCCGATCGCTATGTCTACAGCAGCTACCGCGGCACGGGCGGCGTGCCCATCCCCCACCTCTGGCAGCGCTTTCTCTACGCCTGGCACTTCCGGGATCTGCGCATCCTTCTCAGCCGCGAGCTTTCCCCCAGCAGCCGCTTTCTCTATCGCCGCCAGATCCGGGAACGGGTGCGCCAGGTGATGCCCTTTTTGCTCTACGACCAGGATCCCTACTTGGTGATTCAAGGGGGCAAACTCTACTGGTTTTTCGATGCCTACACCACCAGCAGCCGCTACCCCTACTCGGAGCATCTGCCCGGCTTCCCCTTCAACTACATCCGCAACTCGGTCAAGGCGGTGCTGGACGCCTACAACGGCAGCATCGACTGGTACATCGCCGACCCTCGGGATCCCCTCATCCAAGCCTACGCCCGCATCTACCCCAGCCTGTTCCAGCCCCTAGAGGCCATGCCGGAGCCGCTGCGGCGGCACATCCGCTACCCCCAGGATCTCTTCCGCCTGCAGGTGCAGCAATTTGCCGCCTACCACATGACGGATCCCCGCCTCTTCTACAACCGGGAAGACCAGTGGCAGATCCCCAACCAATTCCGCAACCGGCGACGCCTTCCCATGCAGCCCCAGTACCTCATCCTCACCTTGCCGGAGGAGCCACAAAAGGGATCCCCAAACCGGCCCGAGTTTGTCTTGCTTTCCCCCTTCACCCCCCTCAACAAGCAGAACATGGTGGCTTGGATGGCCGCCCGCTGCGATGGGGAAAACTACGGCAAGCTGCTGGTGTATGAGTTTTCCAAGCAGCGCCTCATCTACGGGCCGGAACAGGTAGAGGCGCGGGTCAACCAGGATCCCGCCATTTCCGAGCAAATCGCCCTCTGGAACGAACACGGGTCGCGGGTGAACCTGGGCACCCTGCTGGTCATCCCCATTGAGACCTCGCTTCTCTACGTCCAGCCCCTCTACCTGGAGGCAGAACAGGGCCGCCTGCCCCAGCTCACCCGGGTCATCGCCGCCTACGAAGACCGGGTGGTGATGGAGCCAACCCTCAGCCAGGCCCTGGAAGCCCTCTTCTCCCCCACCGGCAGTCGCCGCTCCAACCGCTGAGGCTGGGGGATCCCTTCTCAGATTTCCCACAGCCAGTTGACAGAACTTAACGGATGTTTTAAGGTTGTGTTGTCAATCTTCGCGCTTCCTTAGGGAAGTTTGCCATCATGACTACTGTTATCCAACGTCGCTCAACCAGCAACGTG
>NZ_JANSIQ010000059.1:0-92434 GCF_047502685.1 Synechococcus sp. OH20
CAGCCTCGTGAGTCTTGGATGCTTCAGCTCTACTTCAGAGACCCGGTACACGGGAACGATGAAGCAACTGGGGCAGAAGAAGAGACAAAAATCTCGCCGTAAAGCGGATGGGGAAACTCCACCCGCCTGCGCGGTGGGGTAGTTCATTAGCTGAGCAATACATTGCTGGTTGCGCTCACCAGGCTTGCCTATAGCAAGGGGTTCCTGGAGATGAGGAAAAGCCTTAGCATCTGGCATTGGCTGGCCCGCCGATATGGGCTTAGGCTCTT
The DNA here is from genome assembly GCF_047502685.1 of Synechococcus sp. OH20. Lineage (NCBI taxonomy): Bacteria > Bacillati > Cyanobacteriota > Cyanophyceae > Synechococcales > Synechococcaceae > Synechococcus > Synechococcus sp. OH20. The sequence continues at coordinate 270 of NZ_JANSIQ010000059.1, forward strand.
GAGTGCTGCCGATATAGCCGTCAATGGCTCGCGGCCCTGGGATCTGCAAGTCCACGACGAGCGGCTTTACCTGCGCTGCTTGCTCTATGGATCCCTGGGCTTTGGCGAGGCCTACCTGGAGGGGTGGTGGGATTGCGAGGCTATTGACGAGTTGGTTTGTCGTCTCCTCACCGGTCAGGCAGTGGAGCAAGTGGGCTGGCCGGTTCGGCTCCTGCTTGCCTTGGACAGCCGCTTTATTAACCGTCAGGGGGCCAGGGGAGCGTTTGTGGTTGGCCAGCGCCACTACGACCTCGGCAGTGATCTCTACGGGGCCATGCTGGATCGCCGCCTGATCTATAGCTGTGCCTATTGGGATGGGGGGGCACAAATCCTGGACGAGGCGCAGGAAGCCAAGCTGAAGGCCATCGCTGCCCACGACGGCGCCGCTGCCGAACAGATTAACCAAGAAGCACTGCGCTGGACCCTGGCCAATGCTGGCCCCATTGTGCGCGCCAGCCAAGCTATATAGGGATCCCCCCATCGCCACACCTAGTGCTTCTCCTCGGCAGGCTCTGAGGCGGCGTGCTACGATGACTTTTGATTATCATTCTCATTCAGGCAAGTGGGTTGATGCCCGAAGCTCTGCGGCAGATTGTGGGTCGCTTTCAAAAGGCCAGAACTTCTCGTCAGAAGTACGAGTTGCTGCTGGCCTATGCCAAGCGCCTGCCCCCTTTCCCCGATTCCCAGCGCACAGAGGAGAATCTCGTGCGGGGTTGTGCCTCGCGGGTGTGGCTGGCCACCGAGTTAAGGGACGGCAAGGTCTACATCCAGGGAGATGCCGATGCCCAGTTGGTCAAGGGCTTGGTGGCCATTTTGGTGGAGGGGTTGAGCGGCCTAGCGCCAGAGGAAATTTTGGGGGTTTCCCTGGAGTTTGTGCGGGAGATGGGCCTCAACTTCAGCCTTAGCCCTTCCCGCTCCAACGGCCTGGTGAGCATGTTCTCATTGCTGCAGCAGCGGGCCTTGGCTTTCCAGGAGTCAGGCGCTTCCGACGCTGCTGTCTCTGTCGTCTTGTGAGGTATTAGGACTCATGGCTAATAACTCTCTGCGTTCGGCCCGACCCGTGCGATCGCTGGTCTCGCTGGTGGCGGCCCTCTCGGTCGGGATCCTGGGTGGCTTGCAGATGCGCCAAGAAGAGTCCCGGGCCCAACGGGGATCCACCCCTCCGCAGGTGGTGACCACAATCCTGCCGATAACGCAATTTACCCGCGCCGTGGCCGGGGAGCGGGCCGAGGTGAAACCCCTGATCCCTCCCCAGATGGGGCCCCACGACTTTCAGGCTCGACCCGAGGATGCGCGCCTGCTGTCCCAGGCGGATGTGCTGGTGATCAACGGGTTGGGAATGGAGACCTTTTTGGAGGGATTGATTGCCAACGCCGGCAATCCGAAGCTGCGCATCATTGACAGCAGCCAAGGGATCCCGACTTTGCAGACCCAGGAGCCAGAGCATGGGCATTCCCACGGCCATGGCCATTCTCATGGTCACGGGCATGGTCACGGCCACAGTCATGGACACTCTCATGGGCACAGCCACGGCGAGTTGAACCCCCACATCTGGCTGGATCCCAGGCGGGCCATTCAGCAGGTGGAAAACATCCGCGATGGCCTCATTGCTGTCGATCCAGAAGGGGCAGAGACTTACCGCGCCAATGCCGCTGCCTTTATCGAGCAACTGGAAGCTTTGGATAAAGAAATCGAGCAGAAATTAGCTCCCTTCGCCGGCAGGAGCTTTGTGGTCTTCCACGACTTTGCCCCCTACTTTGCCGAGCGCTACAACCTCAAAGCGGAGTTCCTGGTGGAGATCCCGGAAGCCAGCCCCTCTCCGGAAGATGTGCGCCGGGTGATGGAGACGGTGCGGCAGTCGGGCCTAAAGACAATCCTGGTGGAGCCACAAGTGGGGAAGGACAACCCCTTTGAGGTCTTGGCCCGGGATCTGGGGGTACAAGTCCGCGTATTCGATCCCTTGGAAACTGCTGGCCCAGAGGGGATCGAGCCGGAGTACTACCTAACCATCCTGCGGCAGAACGTGGAAAACCTAGTCTCCGCCTTCGAGAAAGAGAAGGCCTGGGTTCCCCTACAGTTGCCCTTGGTGGGTCAGGCTGCTCTCGAGCACCTGCTGGCAAGGGGGCGATGAGCTTCCATTCTGACGAGGTTGTCCTGCGGGTGGAGGAGCTGACGGTCTATCGGGGATCCCACTTGGCCGTGCAGAACGTGTCGTTTGCGCTAGAGGCGGGATCCCATACGGCCATTGTCGGCCCCAACGGCGCCGGCAAGAGCACCTTGGTGCAGGCCATCTTGGGCATCCTGCCGCGGCAGTGTGGCTCGGTTTACATCCTAGGGGAGCCGCTGCGTCTGTCGGGGTATTTGCCCCAGAAAGTGCGGCAGCAGATTGCCTACGTGCCGCAGCGCTTGCACTTCAACCCCGCCATTCCCCTGACGGTGGCGGAGTTTGTCGCCCTGGGCTGGGGATCCCTTAGGCCCCGCTGGCCCTGGCAGCAGCGAGCTGCTCGGCAGGAGGCCGTCCAGAAAGCCTTGCAACGGGCCGAGGCTCTGCACCTGGCCTCTAAGACTCTGGGTCAACTGAGCGGCGGCGAGCTCAAACGGGTGTTGTTGGCCTATTGTCTAGTCTGGCCGCGGCGGCTGCTGGTGCTGGACGAGGCCCCCGCTGGTCTAGATAGCCTCAGCGAAGGGGAATTCTATCGGCTATTGGAAGAGCTGCGCCGCTCCCTGGGCTGGGCCATCCTGCAGGTCTCCCACGACCTGGAGATGGTGTCCCGCTACTGCGACCGCGTGTTGTGTCTCAACCGCTCCCTGATTTGCCAGGGATCCCCTGAAGCGGCCCTGGCGCCGGAGATGCTCAGCCGCGTCTACGGCCCCGCGTTTGCCCGCTACATCCACCACCACTGAGGAGGGGCAATGCCGGAGACCTGGGCGCAGGTGGTGGAATGGCTGCAGCTGCCCTTCATGCAGCGGGCTCTCCTAGGCGGCATCCTGACGGGGGTGACGGGGGGGCTTTTGGGCAGTTTTGCCATCTTTCGGCAGTTGGCGTTTTTTAGTGATGCCTTGGGGCATTCGGCGCTGCTGGGTATTGTCCTGGGAGTGGCCCTGGGGCTGGATCCCACGGCAGTGCTGATGGTGTTTGGGGTAGTGTTTGCCCTGGGGGTGACTTTTGTCCTGGAACGCACCCAGCTTTCGGCAGATGCGGTGCTAAACATCATCTACTCCTCCTCCTTGGCTCTAGCCATCATTGGCCTCAGCCTGATCCCTGGCTACCGCGGCAACCTTAACCAGTTGCTATTTGGGGATATTCTCGGCATCAGCCTGCCGGCCTTGTGGATGAGCGGCCTGCTCCTGCTCTTGGCCCTGGGGTATATTGGGCTGACCTTGCCTGCCCAGATGCTGCTCACCCTGGATGAGTCGCTGGCGCGGGCGCGGGGGGTAGAGGCGGGCTGGCAGCGGTTGGCCTTTGTGGTGCTGCTGGCTTTGGTGGTGGCCCTGTCGATCCGCTCGGTGGGGGTGCTATTGGTGAGCGCTTTTGTGGTGATCCCTGCCTCGACGGCGCGGCTTTTGGGATCCAACTTTACAACGTATGTGTTGCTGGCCATGGGCTTGGGGGGCTTGAGTGCGGTGTTGGGGATCCTCCTCTCGGCTGCCTTCAACCTGCCCTCCGGCCCCAGCATTGTGGCCACCCAGTTGCTGTTTTTTCTCCTGGCTATGGCGCTCAAGGGGGCGCCGCAACTGCTGCGGCTCTAGCTGTCGGCCATCCCAAAAGTTCTTTCTGGCAGAAGCTGGCCGAACAGGCGGCGGTAGCTCTCCGGGAAAACCTGGCCCATGAGGGTGGGCTGCTCGTAAACCCGCTTCAGGGTGTTGAGATCCCGTTTGGTGATGGTGGGCACCCGCAGCAGGCGGCGATTGCCGGTAGCCGCTGCATGGTGGCCGCCGTACATCAGATCCCGCGGGTTGGGACTATGGCCCCACAGCCCCAGCCCATGGCCAATCTCGTGCCGGGCCACCGCCGTCACTTCTGCCAACCCCTGGCCTTCGGCAATGACAATGCGCACCCGCTGCTGCAGCGAGCCATCGGCGGCAAAGAAAAACTCAGGCCGGGCTGCCCCCGCTATCCCTTCGCCAATGGCAGGAACGCGGTAGATGCTTATCCCGTAGAGGGCCTCCTCTTCTTTGCCCACCACCTTCAGGGGGAGGTAGGCCGACCACTCCTTTACCGCCTGCTCCACAAAGGTTTTCCACTGGGGGTGATCTCCCTGAATGTAGACAGGGACGGGGTAGAAGGCCCACTGGGCGTAAGCTCCACCCGGCAGCAGCGGCTCGATTTCTTCGAAGTAATCTCCCGCCGACTTATCGTAGGTGTAGCGGGCCAGGCCAGGGGGCAGTTGTAGGCGTACCGGTTGTGGCAGTTCTCCGGCTTGGGCCTGGAGAGCCTCTATGTCAAAAAGATGCAGAACCGGCAGGGATGCTCTGCCCCCTACTGCCAGGGCGAAAAGCATTGCCCAGCCGACGATGCAAAGCTGTAGAACGCGCCGATGGATCAAAGCCGACTTCTACCTATCTCCCTACCAGGTTAGTGGCTCGGCGGGCAGGCGTCGATTTTCAACTGCGAAGTCTGCATCACGATCCCCCACGACACCCCACCCTAGGCGTGCTGGAACTTCAACCTGAGGCAGGACGGAGCTTTGCTTGCTACATCGGAAGTCCGCCTGGGGATCCCCATGTTTGGGCAGAATATCCATTAGCATGAGTTCCAGGGGCTGGCCAAACGGGACGCGAGGAACCGCGCGAAGTGGCAAAATCGGACTGCCGGGCGCCGGGTTGTGGGGAGAGCCCCAACAAAATCGCAGGTGAGGTCGCAAACCATGGCACCGACTTGGCAGACAGATGGGCACACTTGGTTTCTTCTGCCCGCTCAACCCCGTGCCGTAATTCACTTTCTGGGCGGAGCGTTTGTGGGAGCTGCCCCGCAAGTGTTCTACAGCCGCCTGCTCGAAGAACTGGCCCGCATGGGCATGGCCATTGTGGCTACCCCCTACAGCACCGATATCGATCACGCTCAACTGGCTCTCAATGCAGCCCAATCTTTGCACAGAAGCCTGCAAAGCAAAAATTTGCTAGGTCTACCCCTGTTTGGCTTGGGCCATAGCCTGGGCTGTAAGTTGCAGATCCTCTCTTGTCTGGCCATGGGATCCCAGCGGCGAGGCAATATTTTCCTGGCCTACAGCAACGCCGGGCTGGATCGGGCTCTGCCCTTGCTGCGGCTGTTGGCTCAAGCTTGGCCTCAACAACAACTGTCCGATCTGTGGCGGATGTGGATGGGATCCTCTTCGCCGCCTGTGAACCTGTGGTTGGAGTTCGAGCCTTCTCCGGCAGAAACCAATCGCTTAATCGAGGAGCAGTATCCGGTCAGCAACAACCTGCTCGTGGAATTTCGCCACGATGATATCGACGATGTTCCTCTGCTTTACCAACAGCTTTGCCGCAAGTATCGAAGTTACACAGAATGGCAACACTTGGAAGGGGATCACCTAACTCCGCTGGGTTTTAGCTACCCTTTCCCAGTTGGGGAAGAATTCAGCCCCATCGATGCTTTTGGACAGTTGATTTACCAAAGCTGGCTGGCCCCCAACCACCAGATGATCCGCAGCATTCAAGCCTGGCTATCCACCCACCTCGCCTAGTCAAGCCAGCTCAGATCGGAAAGCAGATCCAGATCTTGAGAGTGGGAAAAGGAGGAGTGCGCCTGGAGATGAAACAACATCTGTAGGGTGTCGCTCATGAGAAAGTAACAGGTCAAGACGCCACCGGCAGCCACGGCCACCAGTGTCCCGGCCAACATGCGCGAGAACTCCTGACTCTGAAAAGCCTGCTCCATCAGGCGCAGGGCCCAGAATCCCAACAGGACAACAATAGCAAGGATGATCAACATATCGTAATCTATCGTAACAAGCCTGCTGCCCAACGGCCATTGGCAGAGTTGAATAAGAATATAAAGAACCTGGTTGCCCCTCATGCTCGATGACTCGGCGTCGGTGTGCAGAAGCGCCTGGATCTGTAGTCCTTTCCGGTTGGCCTTGTTGCGGGCCATGAGCACAAAAGGGATCCCGCCGGCGAGATCGCAGATCACCGACCGGTATCGTCTGGCTCCTCTGGGCCGGCAGTTGCTGCAAGATCTGGAGAGGAGTGAAGCGAGGATCTCCGCAAGCTGGGCAGAACAGGCTGACCTGCTGGCGACTGCTCTCCTGAGGATCCCCTACACTGGAGCTAATTTTCGATGGTCGCCCTGGAGGTGAGATGTGTTACGGCCAAAGTTGAGGCGTGTGCCCGGATCCCTGGCACTTCAACGTTCTCTTCAAGCTTCTTTGCAACAGCGCAGCCGGGCGATCAACCGTCGCCGCACACTGCTCTACCGCAGAACTCGCTTGCTCCACCGACGCAACTTGCCCCTTTACCTGCGCAACTTGCTGTTGCAGTACCGCACCAGCTTTATCTACAACCTCAAAGCCAGGCCCGTGATCAGAACTCGCTAGAGAATGTCGAGCTATCTTTTCACTCTCAGCGCAATAGTCTTCACAGCGCGAAAAATAGGCAGATGGCGATGGACATCGCCCTACCGGAAAAGCCTGGATTTATAGTCAAAAATTGTTCTCTGTAAGCCTTATCTCCCCCTTCCTTCTAAGAGAGAGGCTGGGCTCCCTCCGAGAGAAAAGAGTTGGAAGTGGGAGCCAAGCTAAGGCTACCGAATTGTGAAGCGGCCAACTTCTATCTTCTCGCCGTTGACCTGAACCTCGACACGGTAGCGCCCGGTGTAGGGTTGGCTGAAGCTGAGAAAGCCTCGCACCGTGTCGGCCAAGGGATCCCAGGGAAAATCAAACTTGCGGATCAGTTGCTCGCCCCCGGCTTCTCCGCCCTCGTAGTACCAAAGCATCTCCACCTGGGCGTTGGCAGGGAGGCTGCCCACCGGCAAGATGGCCCAGACTAGGGTATCGGTGGTCTTGAACTCGGTCGTGGCCTCGCCAGGGCTGCCGTCTGCCCGACCTCGGTGCAGGCTGATCACGCTTGTCCCCGCCTCGTTTGGGGCCTTCTGGCTGTAGGCGCGGGCATCCGCTTGCGCTTCCTGACCGAGACGATCCAGCTCGGCCAGCAAATCTTCCTGCTGCTTCAGGGCATCGGTTGCTTCCTGCAGCCAGCGGGCGATCTGCCGCTCTGCGGTTGGGGCTTCTGGAGCTGGAGAAGAAGGCTTTCGGGTGACCCCCGTAAGGTTTTGGATGGGAAAGCCCCGAGCCGTCCCCACCTCGCTGCCCAGCAAGTTGAGCCAGCGACTCCGGATTTCGGGTGTCATCTCTGGCTTGGTGGCGTAGGCAATGCGCACAGGGCCGTCTGGGCCTTGGGTGATGCGGCCAATCTCATGCTCTTGGATCCCGGCAGCCTGCCCACGACAGCCGGCGCTACGGAACTCGTAGAGAACATCTTCTTCGCCCTCCCAATGAAACTCCCAAGTCATTTGGAGACAGTTGGCCAAGAGGTCATCCCGAAGGCGGTTGGCCACCAAGCGCGGCGATCCCTCGACATGAATGTCCATGACGGAGAGCATTTCACTCCAAGAGGACAAGCTCTCTCCAGGCCGTGTAAGAAGGGTTAGAGTAAGCCCTTCCAGGACTTGATGATCGGCGAAAACCCACTCCCCCAATCCTTCAATGAGGACATTTCCTGAGAGGCTGAGGTAAGGCGAGGTAAAGAGCAGGCCGGCAAAAAGGTTTAACATCATGATGATCCTCCCTACCAGGATTTGTACTGGGAAAGTTCTCAATCAGCTCGCCGGGCAAGCAATGAAAAACGACTGGACAAAGAAGCTAGAGTCTTCGTCATTACCTTTCACAAGGTTCACCTCAGGAGAATCTTGACAGATCCCTACAGCTTGATTTTGCTGACCTTACCGAAAGATCCTTATGACCCCCTAGAATATCGGCCAGCATAGCACAGTTGAGCTCAATTCTGAAACCTACTTTGCAAGAATGCTGTATTTTTCTGATCAGTATATTCATTTACATTGAACAGATATCAGTCTGTTCGTTCAGACACTTAAAACCCTCCGGATAGCCCTCGCGAATTTGTCAACAATCGATCTCTTAGTCATCGGGGCTAGAAGAGGGGATCTTCCCGGTGATCAGCCAGTTATCCCCCACAGTCTGCAGTTGCGGCTCCAGCAGTTGCCAGCTCTGGTTAACGTCAGGGATCCCTTCTCCTCCTACGGGGGTTGGGGCGTCGGCCCCGCCCAAGATCTTGGGAGCGATGAAGGCGGCCACTTTCTGGATGGCCCCATCTTTGAGGGCTGCCCAGGCCAGGGTGCCGCCGCATTCCCAGAGGGCGCTCAGACAGCCTCGCTCGAAGAGGGCCTGTGCTGTCTGGGCCGGGGTTACTTGATCCAGGTGCAGCAGCTCCACCCCTTGCTTGGCCAGGGATCCCCAGAGGGAATGGGTCTCTGGGGCTTCGGTGATCACCAAAGTTGGTGCTTCTTCCACCTGCCACAGGTGCGCCAGCGGGGGCAGATTCAGAGAGCGGCTGAGAACCACCCGCAGGGGCTGGGATCCTTGAAAATCCGGCAGGCGGCAGGTGAGGCGGGGGTTGTCGTGCCAGACGGTTTTGGATCCCACAATGACTGCATCGTGCCAGGCCCGCTGTCGGTGAACCCACTCTCGCGCCAGGGGGTTGCTAATCCACTGGCTGTGGCCGGTGGCGGCGGCGCTCTTGCCGTCTAGGGTCATGGCGTATTTCAGCAGGCCAAAACACCGTTTCTGCACAATGGCGAAGGCAAAGCCCTCGTTCAATTCTTGGCACTCCTGCTCCAGCACTCCCACGGTTACCTCAACCCCGGCCTCCTGCAGGCGGCGGATCCCTTTGCCGGCCACCAGGGGATTGGGATCCTGCATTCCCACCACCACCCGCCGGATCCCAGCCGCCAGAATGGCCTCGGTGCAGGGGGGGGTACGCCCATAGTGGTTACAGGGCTCCAGGTTGACGTAGAGGGTGGCGCCCCTGGCCAGGGATCCCGCCTGTTGCAGAGCCAACACCTCTGCGTGGGGCTGGCCGGCCCCTGGATGAACGCCTTCTCCCACCACCTGCTCCCCCTGCAGGATCACGCAGGCCACCCGCGGATTGGGAGAGGGGCGCTGCGATGTGGAACGGGCCAGGGACAAACACCGCTCCATCCATTGCCGATCCGAGGTCATAAAATGGGCGTCCAGTCCAGGGGGCTGAAGCTGGCTATAGAGCTGCCAGTTGACGGTCAAAAGCTACGATAGATGCTCTAAATTCTAGCTCGGCTACCTGACGTCAAGAGGTGGGTATCGATCCAGATACGGGCAAGAAGTTGCCCCCGCCAATTCACAACCTCCTGACCGTGATACCTGCTACATCTTGGGTTTCGACAAACAGGCTCTAATATTGGGATGGTTGTTCTAGGAGCTGCCTTCATGACCTCTTCCCCCCACCTGACCGCTGCAGAGTGGGCAGCGGCTTCTGCCAACGGGCTGAAGGAGGCTGCCCTGCTTGGGGAACGCGATCCCTTGGCCCATCCCCTCCAAATCAACGAAGCCTTCAACCACAGGAACAACCTGTTAAACCGTCGCCTGCAACTGGTGGAAGAACTCTGGGAAGCCGTAATCCTGCAGGAGTGCGGGCAGTCTCTGGTGGAGCTGTTGCGGCGGCTGCGTTCCATGTGTTCCCCAGAAGGACAAGCCCTGGAGTACCCGATCCCAGAGGTGCTGCAAATTATCGAGCATCTCAGCCTCGATGCCACCATTCAAACGGCGCGCGCCTTTGCCCTGTTTTTCCAGTTGATCAACATTGTTGAACAGCACTACGAACGGGCCGAAGACTCCGACATGCGCATGGTGGACAGCCAGCAGCGCACGGTGCGGGAAAACGAAAAATTTGAACGGTTGTTCCCTTACCTGCGGGCTCAAGGAGTGCCGCCAGGCCTACTGCGCCGACTGCTGGAGCAGTTGCACATTCGCATGGTGTTCACCGCCCACCCCACCGAGATCGTCCGCCACACCATCCGGGAAAAGCAACGGGCCTTCTCTCGCCTGCTCAGCCAACTGGATTGGGCAGAACAGACTCAGCCTTTGCAGGCCCAGATGTTGAAAGAACAGATGGCGGAAGAGGTTTTGCTTTGGTGGCGCACCGACGAGTTGCATCAGTCCAAACCGACCGTTCTGAACGAAGTCGATTACACCTTGCACTATTTTGAAGAGGTTTTGTTTCAGGCTATCCCGCTGCTGCACGAATACCTCAGCCGCAGCTTGAAAAAAGCGTTTCCCGGCGTTGAGCCGCCGCCGGCAGGATTTTGCAACTTCGGCTCGTGGGTGGGCGGGGATCGGGATGGCAATCCTTCCGTCACCGCCGATGTTACCTGGCAAACGGCCCGCTACCAGCGCAACCTGATTTTGGGCAAGTACATCGAATCGGTGAAGGCGCTCACCAAAACCCTGAGCGTCTCTTTGCACTGGGGGGATGTGGACAGCCAACTGCTGGATGCCCTCGAGCAAGATCACCGCCTCATGCCGGAGGTTTACGAATCGTTTTCGCTGCAGTATCGCCAAGAGCCCTACCGTCTCAAGCTCAGTTATATGCAGCGGCGGCTGGAGTTGACGCGGGAGCGCAACCGCAACTTGGCCGACTCCGCCTGTCTGCCCGCCCCTCCCCCTGTGGACAACGCCTACGCCAATGCGGAAGAATTTCTGGCCGACTTGCAGCTTATCCAGCAAAGTTTGAAAAACAGTGGCCTTTCTTGCCGCCAGTTGGATCACCTCATCCAACAGGTGCAGGTGTTTGGCTTTCACCTGGCCCACCTGGATATCCGCCAAGACAGCAGCTACCACGAGGCCGCTCTCACCGAGATCTTTGAGTACTTGCGCATTTTGCCGCGGCCCTATAGCCAGATGACGGAAGAGGAAAAAACGGCTTTTCTTCTGCAGGAGCTGCAGACCCGTCGGCCCCTCATCCCCCTGGAGAGCCCTTTTTCCGAGAAAACGGCGGAGCTGATCGCCACCTTTCGCACCCTGCGCCGTCTGCAGCAGGAATTTGGCCTGGCCATCTGCCAAACTTATGTGATCAGCATGAGCCGCCAGTTGAGCGATCTGCTGGAAGTTTTGTTGATGGCCAAGGAGGTGGGCCTTTACGATCCCATCAGCGGGCGCGGATCCCTGGCAGTGGTGCCGCTGTTTGAGACTGTTGAAGACCTAAAGCGAGCGCCAGAGGTGCTGCGGCAGTTGTTGGAGATCCCTTTCTACCGCCAGTACTTAGCTCAGCAAGAAGACTTACAGGAGGTGATGCTGGGCTACTCGGATAGCAACAAGGATGCTGGCTTTCTAAGCAGCAACTGGGAGATTTACAAAGCCCAGCAGCGGCTGCAGGCGGTGGCCGAGTCCTATGGTGTGAAGCTGCAGATCTTCCATGGCCGGGGCGGCTCGGTGGGGCGCGGGGGAGGGCCGGCCTACGAGGCGATTTTGGCCCAGCCGGGGCGCAGCGTGGGAGGCCGCATCAAGATTACCGAGCAGGGAGAGGTGTTGGCTTCCAAGTATTCCCTCCAAGATCTGGCCATTTTTAACCTGGAAACCGTTACCAGCGCTGTGATCCAGGCCAGCCTGCTGCGCACCTACCCCAACGACCTGCACGAGTGGTCGCGCTTGATGGAATCCTTGGCAGAGCGCTCCCGCCAGGTGTACCGCAACCTGGTCTACGAGCAGGAGGGTTTTGTGGAGTTTTTCCATGAGGTTACCCCCATAGAAGAGATCGGCCAACTGCAGATCAGCTCCCGTCCTGCTCGCCGCAGCGGTGGCTCGAAAGATATTGGATCCCTGCGGGCTATTCCTTGGGTATTCAGTTGGACGCAGAGCCGCTTTCTCTTGCCGGCCTGGTATGGGGTCGGCACCGCCCTACAAGAATACGTGGCTAAGGGCGAGCACAACCTCAACCACCTGCAGCACCTCTACCGCGAGTGGCCCTTCTTCCGCATGGTGATCTCCAAAGTGGAGATGACTCTGGCCAAGGTGGATCTGCAAATAGCGCGTCACTACGTGCGGGAGATGAGCTCTCCAGAACGTTTGCAGCGGGCGATGGAGCTGTTTGAGTGCATTGCCCAAGAAATGTACCGCACGCGCACAATGGTGCTACAGATTACGGGTCACAGGGAACTGTTGGAGAACGATCCCTACTTGAAGCGCTCGGTGCAGTTGCGCAACCGCTCGATTGTGCCCTTGGGCTTTATTCAGGTCTCTCTCCTCAAGCGCCTGCGAGAGCACCAAGGAGCCCGCGCCGGGCGCACGCGCTACAACCGCGCTGAACTCCTGCGCGGAGCCATGCTCACCATCAACGGCATTGCCGCCGGAATGCGCAACACGGGCTGAACCCCTCAAACGCCGGCCAAGCTCAGATTGGTTCAGATCTTCAGAACAGGTCGTCATCGTACTCTTCTGGCTCCGCCTCTTCCACCTCGACCGATTCCACCTCGACAACGCGGCGGGAGGGACGACGGGGGGGCTCATTCGGGTAGCCTTCTCCTTGGTCTTGGGGCAGACGTGGGGGACGGCGGCGGGTGACCGTGCCTGTGCCGCGCTCCTCCTGCGTATCTACATCCTCTGGATACTCTCCGGTGGCGGGGCGACGGGCCTCTGGCGGCGGGGCGGGCTCATCGTAGTCGGTGTTTTGGCGAGAGCGGGATCCTGGCTCGTCGTAATACTCATCCACTTCGGGTCGGCGGCGCGGACGCACACGGGTATCGCTGGTCAGTTGGGGCCTGGGGCGACGCCCAGGCTCTTCGCTGCTGCGTTTGGGAATGGCGCGACTGTAAGAGGAGGTATCGCGAATGCGGGATCCTTCGGCCCGAGCAGAAACCGTGCGTCCTTGGGCATAGTCATCTAGGGGGTAGGTACGGCTGAAGTCTTTCTTGCGAACGGCTGGACGAACCCCGCCCACCTGCCGTACCTTTTCGCTCAAGAGAATCCGCAACCGGAAAGTTTCGATGGCAAACCAGCCGGCCATCACCGCCAGCAGCACCTGGGCAAAAAACAGCAACGGGATGAGCCGCTGACCCTCCAGAAGCAAACAGATGGAATAGATCAGGCCCATCGTGGCGAAAATCACATCCGATTCAGCGGAGGCCTCTCGCTTGATAAAGCGAACTGCGAAGATGGCTCCACTGGCAATCGCCACCAGCGCTGCCATCAAAAAATAGGGGCTTTGGGTGAGAAACATGCCAGGGATCCCTAAACAATGAAGAGGGGAGAGCGCTAAGCCTTACCCATTCCACAGCCGATCCTAACATCGATCCTCCCGCCGGCACGGACAACACCCGGGTTTGGATCCCTCTTGAATCCATGGGATCGGTGCTAAAATCGGCAACATCTTCCTGCATGTTCCATGCTGTATCTGGCACGGGTACACAAAAAGAGTCTCTTCGGCCAGGGGGAGCTGCAGCTCTTGGCTCGCCAGGCCGAAGAAGGGGTTTGGATCCCACTGCGCCAGCCAGAGTGGGTCACCTGCAAAGATGCCGGCCCTTACAACGTTGGCGTGTTGCTGCTGGTTGAGCTCTCGGAACAGCGGCGGGTAGAGCGGCTGGAAGAGGCGGCCATGAAGCTGGTGGAGATGTTGCACAGCCTGTCTCAAAACCGCAGTCTGGTGGATCTGTCGGAGATCGAAAGCTGGCGGCAATCTTTGACTCGCCAAAGCCAAGAGCTGAGCCGTCGAGAAGCCGAGGTGGCCGCCCGCCAAGAGCAACTGCAACAATGGGAAGCCCGCTTGCGCGAGAAGCTATCTTCCTGAATGCCCTACCGATCTTTTTCCCAAGCCGTCTGAGCCTGCCAGGGCGCGTTGAGACTAGCATAGCTCCCGGCTGCTCTAAGCCAACAACAGACGATCCCCTCTCCCTGAGTCAGCCCAAGCGCTCCGCGCCGCTCACGCGACCACCCCCAACCCCTCTCCCTCAGGGAGAGGGGAGTTAGGGATGGATGTAGTTTCTTCATATTTTTTGTTTGAAATGAGATAAATGGCCGTAACCGCGGAAAACCCCGCGGCTTCCCATCGGTTAAACAGCGCTGAGATCTGGCCTTAACTCGCGGGCACCTCGCAGATACACATGTTGCATGTCAGCTTGGGCAAGCGGAGTATTCAATTGGATCAGAACGCGAATACAACGGGGCAGGTCGCTGCTTACCCCCATCTGTTGCACATCCAACAACGGTACCGATTCCCAGCCGGGGCGACGACGGGCAAATTGGGCGGGAAAAGCCGCATTTAAATCAGGGGTAACGGAAAAAATAACGCTGACCAACTCAGCCAGATCTAGAGCGTTGCGATGTTCCAGTGCGTCCAACAACTCTGTTACTGCCGCTTCAATCGCCTCGGCAGTGTTTGCCGGTACGGTGATGGCTCCCCGAATTGCTCTGACTCGCCACCCCAATGGCCACACCCTCGCGCCTTTGAGCTCGTCTTGCTTCCAGAAAATTATACAGACTCATCTCCACGGGATCCCATCCCCTGCCAGCTCCGGTTAGGGGCCAGGCTGTAACAGCTTCTCCAGGATCTGAGCGTGGCTGAGGCCGGAGTCCACCCAGGCTTCTCCCTCTTTGAGGCGGGCGGCAGCGGTCAAGATAAACAAGTTGCTCTGCGCCCCCAAGGCCTCGCTGGTGGTTTGCACACAGGCCAGATCCTGGCCGGTTAACTGGCTAAACCAAGTGCCCAGCAGGCCTGCTTCCAAAAAGCCCATCGGGCGCTTGAAATGAGGGGGCGTAGCGGCAGCGAAGGGAGAGTTTCGGATCGACACCACCAGCACCCCCTGATCTTTGTAGGTCCAGTCGATCTCGATCAACCCCCAGCCGTGAGCTTTCCAAGCTTGTCTCAGACTTTGGAGGAAAATGCCCATCTCCAGCTCGGCCAGAGGCTTCTGGTAGTAGTCAGAGAGTTCCTGGGCAAAACGGCGGAAAAATTCCTTGCCCCACATACGACCACAGTTGCGCAACACCAGGCGAGCGGCTTGCCCCGTCTCGTATTCCAAGCCGGTGTAGATACCCCTCAGCAATGCCTCTGGAAGGGCCAAGAGACGGTCACCGTGGCGACTCTCCAGCAAGCCTGACTCCAGGTCACTTTGCAGGTAGGCGCTGGGCGCGTAGTAGTTGCCCAAAACAGGCGTATAGGGGTCGAAGCTGGTGGAGCCATTGGGGACAGAGGTGGTGCCGGCCATATGTCAAAGATCCCTGGGCTATCGAGTAGGGCAGCGCAATTGGGAAACTCAGCAGGAGAGACCTCTACTCAGTTGATCTGAGTCCGTCCAAAGAGAGCAAAGCTGCTTGCGCCTGGGTGATCAAGGGGCGAATAAACTCTAGCTCTCCAGGGGCCAGATGATCCCTTAGCTCTTGCTGACAAATCCGATAAGCAACCTCGTAGGCGCTTTGCAGCTTGTACAGGCGCACCTCTTCCTCCATCCACTCGATCAGCCGCTCCTTCAACAGGTTCTCGTCCTGGAGCAACATGGCCAGAGCGCTGTAACGCAGCAACAGGAGCAGGTGCCGCCGGCAGAGATCCACCACCTGAGAGGAAAGGTTGGGCATCTCCTTTTGAAGGGTGTTTAGGGTGCGGCTCACCATCTGGCTCTCCCCCTCCCGTACGGCCCGGTACACGTGCAGCCTTTTGGGCCAGCCGAGCACATAGGCTTTGAGCTGCTCCAGTTGCTCCGGTGTGAGGTAGCGGGCCTCTGCCTCAATTAGCATCTGCTCCAGTGGGCTCACCATCTCGCTCCTCCCAAGGGTCGGTGGGTGCTCAGCGGGTGTCGGAGTTCAAAACAGGCTGAATAAATCGGCCAAAGTAATCTGTTTCTCTTCAGGCTGAGGCGGCAGCGCTGCCGACAGGGATCCCATAGAACGGGCCGCCAAAGTCAGGGGATCCCCCGACCAGGGGATGGAGCCGAAGTACTCCCGCACCCCTACAAAAGGCATGGGCAGCGAGGGACTCTGCCGCGGTCGGCTATCCCAATTTAAATGGGCAAAAAAGCTCTGCACCGACTCTTCCAGAAAAACCTCTGCTGTCATGCTTTGGCCACTCCCTGACCGGAGCGCAACTTTTGGGCAATTTCGCCGGCGCTGGCCCCTTCGTTGAGCCAAAAGGCAGCGGCATCGATGCGATCTTTGCTGCCGAGCAAAAATTTGCAGTAGCTTTCCCCCATGGAATAGCACTGGATCTCGATGCAGTTGAGCTGCCGTTCCACCATGGCGCTAAAAAACCCGGCAAACAATCCGGCGTAGAGGTGGCAAACGGGCTTACCCACATCCCCCAGGGTGCGAGCCACAGCGGAGTCGAACAAATTAATGAAAATAAATCCCTGCCGCCGGCCCTCAGTCTCCACCTCCCAGCGCCCCCAGCCTTGCGAGGTCAAGGGCCACCACCAGGTTTCCAAAAGGAACATCAGGTGGCTCTGCTTGGGTTTGCGCCGATACTCCTCCTCGAACCAGCGGGAGAAGTGGATCGCGTCGTTGCTCCCCCACTCGCGGCCAATGGTGTACATCAACGAGGCAGAGGCATCCCCCACTTCTTCTTCTAAGCCCTGCTGTAGGCCCAGGATAAAGTCTTCGCTTACCAAGACGTTGCGCGCGCCCGTCCAGTCCACCAGGGATCCCTGGGAGGGGTCGAAACGATAAAAGTCTTCGCGGCTGTAGTGATTGTGCCGTTGGGCAGCAGGCTGCAGGGGCAACTCGAGGGGAGTGGTTGTCATAGGGGCGGAGAGAGGGTGTCCATTGTTTCACACTTCTTGCTGAATCATAGCCTTTCCGCCGAGGGCTTTGGCCAGGGCCGTCGATAGCTGCAAGAAAAGAGCCTCTGCTGCCGGGAAGCCAGCGACGGCCAGTGCGGGGACTTGGGTTTAGGAGGGAGGTCTGACTTTGACGAAGGCGATGGCGGAGCGCCACAGCAGCGCTTCCCGCCCTTCCGCATCGGCCAAACAGAGGCAGTCGGGATCCTGCCAGCGCAACTGGCCGACAAAGACATCCCCGGTGTTGAGCTTTACCTCAAGGATCTCTCGATCTTTGATCACTTTTTGCAGGCGACGCACGCTTGGGATCCCGGTGTCGAACTCGGTCACGGCAGCCCTCTTGGCCAGCGAAAGGACGGCAAGCGCACTGCTCTCAGTATAGGGGATCCCTGCTGGCCCGCACCTTGGCTGGACAATCTCCATAGCCGGGATCCAAAAACGCTCTTGCCCTCTGACCCACTTTTTCTTTCGGCGGGTACTATGTAGGGGGGATGGCGCTTGGAAAAGACGGTAAGTCTTGTCGGCCTGCCGTATTTTTTAAGCGAATCTACGGGTGTTCTCCCCGAAAAAAGTTAGCAGAATAGGGCTGGGGCGACAGAAAGTGCGCTTGTCGCCCTGGGGAAGGTAAATCCCAGCTTGGGATCCTTGTTGCCTGCTGTTTTGCTACAGAATTGTTTGTCTTTTTCAACCATCATCTGTGCAGGAGAGATCGTTATGGCAGTCGAGAAAGTGAACTCTTCTTCCAGCTTGGCCGAAGTGATCGACCGCATTTTGGACAAAGGGATCGTGGTCGATGCCTGGGTGCGGGTTTCTTTGGTGGGGATCGAGCTGTTGGCCATTGAGGCGCGCGTCGTTGTGGCTTCGGTGGAAACCTACCTGAAATACGCCGAGGCTGTGGGCCTGACGGCTACCGCTGCTGCCCCTGCCGTCTAAATCTGACCCAATCGCTCGATTCCCTTGCCTTCAACACCGCGGGGGTCGAAGGGTCGGGTCGTCGAGAAGGCGAGGCAGGGATCCGCCGTCGATCTCTGCCTTGTTTCCTTAGCTTCGGCTTGGGGATCGAGTTGGGCGGTGGTGTTGAGCTACAGGCCGTGCTGGTGGAGAGCGAGTTGGGAAAAAGCGGAGAACTGCATTCGCCCAGGCATTGAGAAGGACGTAGGGGGATTGCACGCCATGAGTTTGCAGGAACAGTGGGCCGTAGCCCGTAATCAACGGGCGGCTCAAAATCAAAGTTTGTTAAGCGGATCCCGGCAGCAGCGCCTGGAGCAGCACCGCGCTCTGATGGCCGAGCTGAGACAACGTTGCCAGGAACGACAAGAGGCAATACGGCAGCAGAGAGAACAAACCCGCAGCCAACTGCGCAACCTGGAGCAGAGCCGGGCGGCGCAGCGGGCCTTGGACGAGCATTCTCGCATGGCGGCTGCGGCGCAGCGGGCTAAAACGGTGGCGGAGCTTCTCTCTCGCATGGCCCAAGAACGAGCCGCCCAATCGCAGGCCCAGCAGCAGGAGCTACAGACTTTTCAAGCCAACTTGACAGCGACCGCGGAGAGCTTGCTGAGCACCTGTGCCCAGGCGCGGCAGGCCATGGCCAACCAAACCCGACAAGTGCGGCAGGCTTTCTATACTGAGTTGCGGCAACGGGTACAAGCTTTGCGGCAACTGGCGCAGCAGGAGCTGGCTCAGATTGCTCAAGAACAGCGGGCAGAGGCCCAGGCTCTGCGGCAGGCTTTGACAGCTTTCCGCAGGGCGTTGCACGAGCAGGTGTGGGGGAATGGGATCCCAGGGGATCGGCCCATTGTCCCAGATCTTGAGGAATCTGAAGAGGGTGATAAGCCGCCTGAGAGCTCGGTCAAAGCTGCAACAACGATTTCGACTGAGGTTACCCAACCAGAGCCTGTAGTTCCAGTCTCAGACAACACAGCCCCTCCTCCTGTGACACCACCTGAACCTCCGCCAGTTCCGCCCGAGCCCTTCCCTGAGCCGGATCCCATCGTGGCCTACGTCAACGACTATGTGGCCAGCCTGCAAGCGCAGGATCCCGATGTCACGTTGCTGCAGGTGATCGGGGATCGGGAGCGGGTGCGGGATCTGCTGGCCCGCGGTGCAGTGGATCTGGGGGTGGATCCCTCGGAAATCTTGGCCACCTTGCGGCGTATGGTGTCAGCGACGGTTGTGGTCTGAGCCCAGCGCAGTCCCTAGGAGCGCAAAAAGACCGTTGCGGCTATAGTCAAGGCAAGAGCGTCAAGGCAATTGAGAGTTGGGTATTGCTATGGCCACGGTTCTGCAGGCGCGTCCCCGCCAATTTGTGAACACTCCTTACATCGAGCGGATTACCCGCCGCGCTTTGCGCTATCTGCAATCGGGTTTTGCGGTGCATCTGCGGGGGCCTTCGGGCACGGGCAAGACTACCCTGGCGATGCATCTGGCCAGCCTGCTGGGCCGTCCCATCATGCTGATCTACGGCGATGATCGCTTCGATTCTTCCGACCTGATCGGCGGGCGCACCGGCTTTACCCATCGGCGGGTGGTGGATAATTTCATCCACTCGGTGGTGAAAATGGAAGAAGACGTGCGGCAGCGCTGGGTGGATGCCCGCCTCACCTTGGCCTGCCGCGAGGGCTTTACCCTCATCTACGACGAGTTCAACCGCTCCCGCCCTGAGGCCAACAACGCCCTCCTGAGCGCTTTGGAAGAGAGGCTGCTGGTGTTGCCGCCAGATAGCAACCGCTCCGAATATCTGCGGGTGCATCCCCAGTTCCGGGCCATCTTTACCTCTAACCCAGAGGAATACACCGGGGTTCACAAGGCCCAAGATGCGCTGCTGGATCGGATGATCACCATCGATATGGGGGAACCGGACATCGAGACCGAAAAAGAGATCCTCACTGCCCGCATTGGTCTATCTGCCCCCGATGCGCTCAAGATCGTGCACATTGTGCGGGCTTTTCGCCGCAAGCTGGATTTGACCCGCCACCCCAGCCTGCGCAGTTGTCTGATGATCGGGCGGATCGTCAAGGAGCACGAGCTGGCGGTGAGCAAAGACAATGCCGACTTTCGCGCTTTGTGTGCCGACGTGCTGTTGCCCCGGGCCGGCAAGCGCTATGAAGAGGGATCCCAGTTACTGAATTATCTGCTAGACCAACTGCCTGGCTAGGTCTTCTGCCTGTGGGTGCGCTCTGGAGGTCGATGAACCCTGTGCCGATTAGCTCTCAACCCTTGAATACGGCCACTCACGGCTCCTCGCTAGCCGACGTGTTGGAGCGGGTGCTGGATAAGGGCATTGTTATTGCTGGAGACATCACCGTTTCGGTGGGCAATGTGGAGCTGCTCAATGTCCGCATCCGGCTGTTGATCTCTTCGGTGGACAAGGCCAAGGAGATCGGGATCAACTGGTGGGAATCGGATCCCTATCTCAACAGCCAAGCCCGGGAGCTGCTGGAAACCAACCGCCAGTTACTGCAGCGGGTCAGCGAGCTGGAAAAGCAACTGGCCCAAGGGCTGCCCAAGGGGGGAAATGGAAGCGATTAACACGTTGCCCCGTCAGAAGGGATCCGGGATCCCAGGCTAGACTGGCTGCTGGGGTGGTTTGACAAGGTGATGGGATGGCACTGGGGATCAACCTCGATCGCAAGGTTTTGGGCCGGCTGAGGGAGCTGGGCTGGTCGATGGGTGTGGTGGTGGCGCTTGCGATCCCCGGCCCGGCCTGGGGGCAAAATCCGCGCGCCATCAGCATTAGCGCTGATGTTCAGGAGGCCAATGCCAATACGGGGGTGTTTATAGCCACTGGCAACGTCACCCTCAGCTTCCCTGCCGAGCGCCTCACGGCCCGCGCCCAAAGAGCGGTGTACTACAGCCAGGAGCAACGCATTGAGCTGGAGGGCCAGGTCACCATCCGCCAAGGGGAAAATCAGTTGCAAGCAGAAAAGGTCATCTATTACATCGAAAAAGGCACGATCCAGGCTGCGCCGGCAGCAGGGAGCCAGGTGGAGTCCGTTTACGTGCTGCCAGAGCCGACCGCAAGCCCTTGAGATCGAGTGTTTGGCCCATCAACCCTCTGCGTTCCGGTCGCCCCTGAGGAATATGAGTTTGAGGCCAATGGGGTGGTTCACCCCTGAATCAGCTTTGGCTCCTGTTCCCAATGGCAAGTTATGCCCACCCTGCCCTACAGCAGGGACTTGGCTCGTCTGTACGTTTGAAGCGCCCACGAAAGGATTCGAACCTCCGACACCTGGGACCGGAACCCAGTGCTCTAGTCCACTGAGCTACGTGGGCAGCGCTATTGCATAACCTATCTTATCGCCTGATTTTCCCTTCTGCCAAGGGGAAAAAGCTGCGGCGGTGCTGCGGGGTCGGCCCTAGGTTTTGCAACGCCAGTCGGTGCTCCTGCGTGCCATAGCCCACGTTGGTGCGCCAGCCGTAGCCAGGGTACTGGTGATCCCAGCTTTGCATCAGGGCATCCCGCCAGACCTTGGCCACGATGGAAGCGGCGGCGATGGAGAGGCTGAGCTGATCCCCTTTAACCAGCGCCGTCTGCCGGGATCCCAGCTCGGCCAACGGCAACCCATCCAGCAAGATGTGCTCCACTTCCCCCACCTGCGCCAGCGCTCGTTGCATGGCCAGCAGCGTGGCCTGGCGAATGTTGAGCTGGTCGATCTCGGCGGCAGAGGCGCTGCCAATACCCACAGCCAGGGCCACCTGGCGAATCCGCTCCGCCCAGTGGGTGCGCTGCGGCGGGCGCAGTTGTTTGCAATCCCTCACTCCCTCCAGCGTTTTGGGATCCATCTGGGCCGGCAAAATGACCGCCGCTGCCACCACCGGCCCCGCCAGCGCCCCCCGCCCCACCTCGTCCACCCCCGCCACTCGGAGAATCCCCTGTTGCCAAAGGGATCCCTCCCAAACCAAACTGGGCTTCGCCGTCTTGCCCACAACGCCAGCCCTGGAGCCATCAACCCACCAGACCACCGTGCTCCTGCGCTCAACCGGCTGGTCTAACTGCTATGGGAGCGGCGTCGCCTGGAGGCTGCCGGAGATTGCTGGGCAGGGCTGATCCCCTGTTCCGCCGGTGGCTCGGCCAAGCTGCTCCCCACCGCTGATGGGAACGATTCAGCAGAGGGGATTTCGGGTGGGGGAAGGTTATCCACCGGCTCCTTCTCCTGCAAGGCATCCGCTTCGGGCACCCACTCCTCCGACTGAGCAGTGGCCTCAGTCTCTGGCCTGGTTTCCGCCTTGACAGTTCCCGGCAGAACCACCCTAACCGCCAGGTCGCGGCCCCAAGGTGGCGGCTGATCCAGAAGCAACAGCGGCGATAGCCCCAACTCCGAGTAGACCCGTTGTTGCAGCGGGGTCATCTCCACGGTGATGGTTTGCCGTGGCGGAGCTGGACGGCCTTCTGAGGACTCCGTCCCGCTGGCGCCAGCAGCTCGGGCCGGGGCAGTGTGGCTCTTGCGTAGGGTGGGTTCTGCCTCCTCGGCGCGGCCAGAACGGCGGGGTTCGCGGCGCTTTGGCTCTGCTCCACCCCCCTGCAGGGGATCCTCCCCAAGCGGCTCCGGGGTTTCCTCTTCGGCAGGCGTATCCGTGCTGCGCACAACGAGGCGCTGGCTGGTGCGGGGATCCCCCCAGTCTTCGCGGGAGCGCTTGCGTTCGGTTTCAACCCGTGGCTCCTCCAGATCGACCGAGGCAGCAAAGGGCGAAAAGGGATCCGGGCTGGGGCGTCGTTGTCCGGGGGCAGAGCGTGACCGCCGCAGCAGCGCGCGACTATCGCCTCGAGACAACCCATCGCTCCCGACTCGCAGACGGGCCCGTTGGGCGTTGCCATCGCGGGGCAGGATCGGGCCAGCCTCTTCCTCATCCCCTTCCTCCGCCTCGCTGGGCAGTGTTACAGTCAGGCCACTTTCGACGGTCAGCAGCCGTCCCGGCTCCGCCCCTGGCAGACGGGCCAGGATCCCCAGCCCCTCGCAGGTGGGGCAAGAATGGCCGAAGATCTCGTAAAGGCTTTGCCCCTGCCGTTTGCGGGTCAGCTCCACCAGACCCAATTCCGAGAGTTGGGCCACCTGGGGGCGAGCTTTGTCGCTGGAGAGGGCCTTGTTGAAGTGCTCCAAAACCAGCAACTGGTCGCGGCGGGAATCCATATCGATAAAATCCACCACGATCACACCGGCAATGTTGCGCAGTCTCAATTGGCGGGCGATCTCGGTGGCGGCCTCGCAATTGGTCCACAGCACCGTCTCGCGGGAGGTGGCCGATTGGGTGAAAGAGCCGGAGTTGACGTCGATCACCTTCAGGGCCTCGGTGGGCTCGATGACGATGTAGCCACCGGAGGGCAGATCCACCCGAGGCCGCAACGCCTGGCGAATGACCGCATTGACCCGGAAATACTCCAGGATGGGGGTGGGCTCGCGGTGGGCATCGACCACGACGCCAGGCGGCATCTGGCCCTTGTTCCAACCTTGCAGATAGCTGCGCACCCGCTTTGCGCCAGCAACAGAGTCGGTAACAATGCGGTTCACGTCCTCCGAGTAGACATCCCGCAGCACCCGCTGAATGAAATCATCGTCCCGGCTGAGCAGGCCTGGCTCCCGTGCCGCCTGATACTGCTGTTGAATATCTTCCCAGAGCTTTTTCAACTGCTCCAGGTCGTCGATTATCGCCTCTTCGGATACCCCCTCCGCTTCGGTACGTACCAGCAGGCCCATCTGCGGAGGTTTAATTAAGATAGCTAGGGATTTCAAACGGTTGCGTTCTTCCCGATCCTCGATGCGCCGGGACAGGTGAACGCCTTTGCCGTAGGGCCGCAACACCAAATACCGCCCTGGAAAGGCCAAATCTCCGGTTAGCCTTGGCCCTTTGTTGCCGGTGGGCTCTTTCATCACCTGCACCAGCACCTTTTGCTGGGGCAAGACCAACTCGGAGATGGAGGCATGGTTGCGTTTGAGGCGCAGCGGGCCTAGGTCGCTGACATGGATAAAGCCATTGCGTTCGGCGGGGCCGATGTTGACAAAAGCGGCATCAATGCTGGGCAGAACGTTCTCGATGATCCCGACGTAAACATCCCCCACTTGGTGAGCGCCGCTGGCGACGATCAGCTCCTGCACTTGGTCTTCGGCGAAGACGGCTGCCACTCGATGTTGCTCGGCAATGACGATCTGCCTGGGCATTAACCCTCCTCCCCGCCCCAAGGGCACGCGGTTGCGGACTGAACCCTCATTCGGGCGAGGCGTCGTCCTTTGGCCGGGATCCGCTCAAGTTTCTTTAACCAAGATCGACTCATCATGGAGTTGTCTATTACCCTAAGCTCTGCTCTGACGGAATAGAACCGATTAGCTTCCTCATCCAAGGGGTGAGGCGAGTTAAGTTCAGGTGAACTACCCGATGCTGGCCCTGGCGAGTCCAGCGCGGGGCTTCTGCTGCTTGCAACGAAAGCTCATCGGTGGAGATGCATGAATGGGGTGAGGTTTGCATGGAGATTCATGGATGGGCTCAATCGACAGGCTCAGTAAGCATGACGGCTCCGCCTCGGGAGATGGGACGCTGGCTCCTTGCAGAACCCCAATTGTGCGACCCCAGCCTGAGCCAACAACAAGACGGGGTTTGCACGTGGAAAGAAGCACCTTCTCAGGGTTAAGATATAGCCCGGGCTAGGTCAAACGGTCAGATCCCTCTGTTCACCTATGGTTTGACCCCGCCGTGCCTGTTACTTGCCCCGGGTACTGAGCTAAGAGTGTCTCCATTCCAAAACCCGGCCCAACCTTTGCCTGCTGCTCGCTCCGCCTTCGGTCAGGTTGATGCTCGGCAAGCCCCACAGCGGCAGGAGCCAGTAGTAGCAGCATTATAGCGCTTGTGGGATCCCTCAGCCCAGATAGGCACTTGGCCATTTTGCCGCGCAACGCTGCTGCGACCGGATCTCAACAGCTGGGCTGCTCCCCTGGGAAATCCTTAATCCTGATCGGACAGGGGGTGTTCCCACAACAGGCGCAGCCGCTTGGCCGTCTGCAACGTCCAGCAGGGCAACCCCAGGGACTCGGCCATTTGCACCAGTTGGTTGGGCCGTAGGTAGGCGCCGTCGTTGCGGCAACTGCCGCGGTAGAGAAGGTGGGCGCTGCCGTCGGGGGCCAAGCCCTGAAACTCCAGGTAGTAGAGCAGGGCACGGGCATTGAAGGGAGCGGATTTGCCCGACTTGGAGCGTTTCTCAATCCAGATCTCGCGCGCATCCAGGATCTGGGTGACCCAGGCCGGCCAGTCGGCAGTGGGCGACTCGCAACTTACAGTGAGCTGATATTCGGCAGCATAGACGGCTTCGGTGGCCGAGGGATCCCGCAGGCCGATCGCTTGGATGGCTCGGATGGAGAGTTCAGGGGGCAGTTGTTCGCTCAGAAGGGCGCGCAGTTCCTCAGGGGTGACGGGCCCCTCAGGCCGCTCCAGCAACTCCAGATCGAGGATCTCTCCATAGCCTTCCTGGCCAATGGGTAGGGCGTTGGCGTTGGCCAGGCGGGGCATGGGGTGGTAGCCGCCGCTGAAGGCCAGAGGTAGCCCCGCTCGCCGACAAGCCCGTTCCCACAGCCGCATCAGATCCAGGTGGCCCAGCCAGCGCAGATCCCCGGTTTTGCCGTAGGTGATGCGGAAGCGCTGGGCGGGCGGCTGCGGCTCCAGGGGATCCGGGGTGGGGGTGGGCCGGCTTTGCAGGGGCGGGACGGGCGGGGGCGGGATAACGATGTTGTGGCCAAAGCCGGGACCGCAGATGCCGCAGGCGGAGCACTTCTCAAAGGAACAATCTTCCACCGTGATGGCTTCCAGGGCGCGGTGGTAGTCTTTCTGTAGCCATTTTTTGTCGATGCCGGTATCGATGTGATCCCAGGGCAAGGGATCCTCCAAACCCAGCTCGCGCATGGGGAGATGGGCGCAAAGGGCAACCGGGTCGGCGCTGGGATCCACGGCTTCGCCACCATAGGCCTTCACCCAGGCGGCATAGGCGGCGTCGATGTTTTCCCACCAGGCGTCCAGGCCGGCGCCGGCCCGCCAGGCCTGCTCGATCATGCGGCCCAGGGAGCGATCCCCCTTGCCGATAAAGTCCTCCAGGATGCTGAAGCGGATATCGGTGAAGTGGGCCTTGACCCTCCGCAGCCGTCGCAGTTCCTTTTGCAGCAGGCCCTGCTTGCGCTGCACGTCGGCGTAGTCTACCCGATGCCACTGGAAGGGCGTGTGGGGCTTGGGCGTGAAGTTGGAGAGGGTGAGGGTAAATTCCACCCGCTTGCGGCCCAGGGCAGCGCACTCCCGCTGCAGCATCTCGACCGTGCGGGCGATCCCCAGCACATCGGCGTCGGTCTCGCCGGGCAGGCCAATCATGAAATAAAGCTTAATTTTGTCCCAGCCCTCCTGGACGGCGGTGCGGATGCCGCGAATCAGGTCGGCGTCGGTGAGGCCCTTGTTGATAATGTCCCGCAGCCGTTGGGTACCGGCTTCTGGAGCAAAAGTCAGCCCCGAGCGGCGGGATCCCTTCATGATGGCGGCAATTTGCCCATCGAAGCGATCCACCCGTTGGCTGGGCAGCGAGAGCGCAACCTGCTGGCCAAGGAGACGGTTGTGCAGCTCGGCCCCCACCGCCGGCAGGGAAAGGTAGTCGGAGCAACTGAGGGAGGAGAGGGAAAATTCGTTGTAGCCGGTTTTGCGCAGGCCCTGCACCACCGCTTCCACTACTGCTTCCGGCTCCACATCGCGGGCTGGACGGGTGAGCATGCCCGGCTGGCAAAAGCGACAGCCGCGGGTACAGCCCCGCCGCACTTCCATCACCAGGCGGTCGTGGACGGTCTCCACCAAGGGCACCAGGCCGACAGCGTATTGGGGTTGGGGCAGCGCTACGCGGCGGCGAATACGCTCCGGCACGCCGGGCACGATGGGTCGGGGCGGGATCCCCTCGTAAAACTGGGGCACGTACACCCCCGGCACCTGGGCCAATTCCAAGAGCACTTCTCGGCGGGGCTTGTGCAGGGATCCGGCCAAGACCTGGCCGATCTCCGGCAGTACCTCTTCCCCATCCCCAAAGACGAAGAAGTCAAAAAAGTCGGCAAAGGGCTCTGGGTTGGAGGTGGCGGTCGGCCCACCGGCAAAGATCAGGGGACACTCTTGCGGGGTGAAGGCTTGCCGTTCCCACCATTTGAGCGGGATCCCGGCCAGATCCAGCATCTCTAAGATGTTGGTGCCCCCCAGCTCGTAGGCCAGGCTGAAGCCGATAATATGGAAAGCGCGCAAGGGGCGGCGCGATTCTACGGCAAACAGCGGGATCCGCAACTGCCGCATCCGGGCCGCCAAATCCGGGCCTGGCAGATAGGTGCGGTCGCACAACTGATCCGGCTGGGCGTTGAGGATGTTGTAGAGAATGATGTGGCCCAGGTTGGAAGCCCCCACCTCGTACAGCTCCGGGTAGCTCAGCACCCAACGCACCCGCGCCGAGTCCCAGGGGCGGTGGGCGGCGCCGAATTCTTTCCCCAAGTAGCGGGCTGGCCGCTGGATCTCAGGCGTGAGCAGGCGATCCAGATCGATGGGGCCTAGATGGGCTTGCGTGGCAGCCGGAGAGAGCATGGGGATCCGAGCAAGAAGTGAACGCAGCTACTGATCTGACTCTAGCCGAACTTTCCCGGCAGCCCAAACCCAGGGCGGATAGAACAGCAAAACTCTTTCTCAACCCCATCTCCCCTCTCCTTCTGGGAGAGGGGTTGGGGGTGAGGGCGCACATCACTTCGGCAACCGCTGCAAGGCCAGCGCCAACTGTTCGTACTCAGCCAAATGGTTGTAAACCTGGGCCGAGATGCGCACCCAAAGCTGGCCGGCAAAGGGAATGATGGGAACTTCGATGCGGTGCATCTGCCAGAGGTAGTCGTGCAGGCGGCGGGCCCGCTCCGCCAAGGGCAGCTCCGGGATCCACTGTTGCCAGAAGGGTGGCAAGGGCAGGGTCGCCATGAAGCCCAACATCTTCTCAGGGGCGGGTGGGATCCCTTCCAGTTTTTCCAAGAGCAACTGCCGCGCCTGCAGCAGCAGCGTGTGGTTGTGCTGGCGCAGCCTCTCCACCCCCAGCTCCCGGATGAAGGCCAGGGCTGCCGAGATGGCCAGCCAAGCGCTGGGATCGCGGGTGCCCACCCAGTCGAACTCGGCTGTGAACCCTTGCCCATAGCCGTGGGAGATGGCCAGGGGATGGGTTTGGGCCTGGCGGTGGGGGGCCGCCCACAGAAAGGCACAGCCTTTGGGGGCAAACAGCCACTTGTGGGCGTTGCCGGTGTACCAATCGGCTCCTAGGCTTTCCAACTCCAACGGGAGAACCCCCGGCGCATGGGCCCCGTCCACCAAGACCGGGATCCCGCGCTGCCGACAGAGGCCAACAAGCTCCGCCAAGGGGTAGATCAGGGCCGTGGGCGAGGTGAGGTGATCCACCACCGCCAGCCGAGTCTGGGGGGTGAGAATGGCTGCAAACGCTGCCAGAACCTGCTCCGGCCCCGCAATGGGGAAGGGGATCTGCGCTTCCGCCAGCACGGCCCCCCAGCGTTCACAGACATAGCGCAACGCCTGGCGGACAGCCCCGTAGCCATGGTTGGTACAGGCAATCTGATCCCCTGGCCGAAACGACAGCGAGCGCAACACCGTGTTGATGCCGCCAGTGGCATTTTCCACAAACACGAGATTTTCCGGTTCGGCCCCGACAAACTGGGCCAGCTCTGCCGCCGCCGCCCGCAAAGCCCGCGGCAGCTCTTCCCCCATAAACTGCACCGGCTGGGCCTCCAGGCGTTCTTGCCAAACACTTTGGGCCTGCAACACCTTTTTCGGGGTCGCACCGAAAGAGCCGTGATTCAAAAAAATGGCCTGGGGATCCAGCCCCCACAACGAGCGGTCGCAAAGCGGTGCCTCGGCACTGGCAGCCGCTTCCAAGCAGCAGGGATCCGATCTGGCACTTGAGGAAAAAGACATGGCTGAGCCGCCTGGGTTACAAAAATCTGGGATCCGCGTCCAAGCAGCTTGCCCAGAAAATCAAGAGTGTCAAGGCTAGATGGACAGGGCTGCGGTCAGACCATCGGATGGGAGGAGAGTTCTTTAGGATGCCTCTACGGGCTGCCATTGGACTCTGGACTGAGATCCTCAAGGGGGGCGATTTTGCTTAGCTTGATTTTGGGATTGCTGCTGATAAATTGCTGCAAGGTCCACTCGTTTTTAAAGAGAAGAACGGGC
Organism: Synechococcus sp. OH20; assembly: GCF_047502685.1. Lineage (NCBI taxonomy): Bacteria > Bacillati > Cyanobacteriota > Cyanophyceae > Synechococcales > Synechococcaceae > Synechococcus > Synechococcus sp. OH20. Next base: position 29,323 of record NZ_JANSIQ010000059.1, read on the forward strand.
CTATCTTGAATGTCTTTGACGATAAGGGTGTTAAACAGGCTGGGGATGTTCTCCAGAACTTCCCAGCCATTCTCTACCCAGCGGGCCAGCGTGTAGGGCAGCATCTCCAGCCGGGTTTCGACGTTGTACTCATGTTCCAGGCGGTACTGCAGCACCTCAAACTGCAACTGGCCCACTGCGGCCACAATCGGATCCCGTTTGGACTCGTCGAGGGAGTACATCATCTGCACCGCTCCCTCTTCCTGCAGCTCTGATACCCCTTTCTGGAACTGCTTAAACTTGGAGGGGTTGGGATTTTTTAAATAGGCAAACAGCTCCGGCGAAAAGCTGGGGATCCCGGCGTAGCGCAACTTCGGGCCGGTGTAGAGGGTATCCCCAATCCTGAAGATGCCGGGGTTGTTGAGGCCGATGACATCGCCAGGATAGGCTTCATCGATGGAGATGCGCTCTTGAGCAAACAATTTTTGGGGATAGGAGAGGCGGATGGGGCGGTTGAGGCGGGCATGGTTGACCACCATGTCCTTCTCGAACCTGCCGGAGCAGATGCGCACAAAAGCAAGGCGATCCCGGTGGCGGGGATCCATATTGGCCTGCAGCTTAAAGACAAAGCCGGTAAACTCAGGATGTTCGGGTGGGATCAGCCCTGCCGTGCTCTCGTGGGGCATTGGCGGTAGAGAATACTCCAGAAACGCGTTGAGAAACAGCTCCACCCCAAAATTGGTCATGGCGCTGCCGAAAAAGACCGGCGTTTGCTTGCCAGCATGCACCTGCTTGAGATCCAAGCTGGGCATGAGGCCATCCAACAGCTCCAGCTCTTCTTTGAATTGGTAATAGAGATCTTTTTCAATCAAGTCTTCAATTTGCGGATCCCCCAGCTTGATGACCATTTCTTTGGCCCGCAGCCGTCCCCGCGAGACCCGCTCAAAGAAATGAAACTCCTGCGTGCGTCGGTCAAACAAAGCTGTAAAGCGCTCCCCTGAGCCAATCGGCCAGGTTACAGGATAGGGCTTGAGGCCGAGCTCAGTCTCAATTTCGTCCATTAGCTCCAAGGGATCCCGGCTGGGGCGATCCATCTTGTTGATGAAGGTAAAAATCGGCAACTTCCGCAGTTGACAGACTTCAAACAGCTTGCGGGTCTGGGGTTCTAGCCCTTTGCCGGCATCTTCCAGCATCACAGCGTTATCAGCCGCCGCCAGGGTGCGGTAGGTATCTTCACTGAAGTCTTGGTGGCCGGGAGTATCGAGCAAGTTGAGGCGAATGTTGCGGTAGTCAAACTGCAACACGGTCGAGGTAATGGAAATGCCCCGCTGCCTTTCCAGCTCCATCCAGTCGGAGGTAACCCGCTTTTGGGCGCGGCGGGCCTTTACAGCCCCCGCTTCTTGAATCGCCCCCCCGTACAACAACAGCTTTTCCGTAAGCGTGGTTTTCCCGGCATCGGGGTGAGAAATAATGGCAAAGGTGCGCCGTTGCTGGATAGCGTTGGCCAAATCTACTGCTTTCATGAAAAGTTACTGCTCCAATCAAAACCCGCTCGTCTCACAGCGCGCTGACGCTACGCGACCCTTGAAAAATAGCGATGGCACTCCCCTTGCGGCCCTGCTGTTGCTTCGCAGACGATGGAGAGCTCTAGCGAGGAGTAGAAATGAAAAAGGCTGGGATGGCCGTCCGCTAGCGGGGGAGGGAGCACAGGCTGAAAAGCTGGGGGTAACCTACTCTGACCGTAGCACAGGACTTGGTTCTACCGTTGCCTGGCACTCGAGGACAGGGATCCTTTGGAGCGGAATTCCCACCCGAGCGGATCGGGATCAATGGGTCTCGTTCAACAGTTGCTCAGCAGTTGCTCAATGGTGGCGATGGTGAAGTTTTGGCTGACCACCAGCCGTTCCACGCGAATGCGGTGGGCCTGCAGCAGGCACTCTTGTTGCAATACTTTGGGCAGTCGTTCCCAATGATCCAGCAGGACTTCCAGCAAAATCTCGCCCGGCAGCCCGGTGGTGCTTTGCAGGGATCCCAGCTTTTCTACTCTCTTGATAGACCATTTGAGGGTGAGCTTTTGCAGGCCCAGTTGGGCATCGAGGGCCTCGCGGGGATCCGCTGGCTTGGCGGCACCGTTTTGGTGAACTCCATCGCCGGTACAGGTGGTGGCAGGGGGCAGAAGCTCGGCTTGCCCTTCAGTCGGCAGCGTAGCCCATTTGGCCGGGTTGACCTGCTCGACCGGAGCCGGCGACAGGACGGGCAGAGGATCCACGTCAAGATCTCCACCCAGAGAAGGCGCTTCAGGTGGGAAGGGCGCATCGGCCAAAAGAGGGATCCGCTCTGCCTCTGGCGGGGTTGTGGCAGCACAGCCCTGACGGGGCGAGGCCACGGGAGATTGCTCCGGCTCGACACCCACTGCCCCAGGGCGAGGCAGATCCAGAGGCTGTGTCTCTTTGTTGTCTTTGGGACGGTGCGGAGCATCCACGCAATCGACAGGCGCAGGTTCGGGCAGCTCTGGCTGTTTATTCACCCCCATGCGCGAGAGCAGATCGGCCTTGGTAGGGCCAGTGGGCAATTTTTTCTTGGGGGTCTTTTTGGTGGTAGCCATCTTAGCGAGACCTCAACACCGCCTCAAGGATCTCGCGATAAGGTTGGGCCAAAACCTCTTCTCCGGCCTCTGCCAACGACCAGCCCATACTGTTGGTTTGCTGCACCACCGTGCTTTGCCGCACCGGGGTAAAAATGGGGATCCCTTGCATCATTTCCGCCAGGGCTTCCACCGCTGCCCGCGACATTTTGGTGCGGTTGTTGCCCACCCATTGCTCCCGGGTGGGGAGCACCCCCAGAAACTTGGGCACCTGAAAATCCAGCTCCTCCAATTCCTTCAGCAGCACCAGGGTACTCAGGGCCCCCATCACCCCTTTTTGGGTGCATTCCGTCGGCACCACCAACAGATCGGCGCTGAGAATGCTGTTGTAGGTGAGCAGCCCTTTCGAGGGGGGACTGTCGATGACCAAAAAGTCATACTCCGACAAAATCGGTCGCAAAGCCCGCTTCAAAAACAGCTCCCGCCCCGGCTCCATCACAATCGCGTCCATCGCTCGCGACAGGCTGTAGTCGCTGGGGGCCAGCCACAGCCGCTCCTGGCGATCCTCATTCAGCGGCGGACGAATGATCTCCCGAATGTGAACCCGATCCGCCCCTGGCAAAATCGTCTCGGCAATGGTGGCCGACTCCGACAAATCTGTCCAGCCCAGCCACTGGCTCAGGTTGCCCTGCGGATCAAAATCGACGGCCAAGGTCTTGCCGTGCTCTGCCAGCATGATGGCCAAGTTGAGGGCGGCTGTGGTCTTTCCGGATCCCCCACTCAAGCAGGCGACGGTGATGACAAGCGCCGTTCTGCCAGACATGCGTTATCCCCCTCGTAGCCCATCCCCTAACACTATAGCTAGGGTTAAGCAATAGTGTTTACACCTTAGATAGGGATTGCGCGGCTGAGGATGGCCTGCAGGGATCCATCCGCTGGATCAGCTCTTTATCAATCCTCAAATTGGATCCTCAAAGGGAAGACACAAACCGGTGCAGCCGCTGCAGCCCTTTTTCCAGGGTGGCGCGATCGGCGGCATAGGAAAGGCGGATGTAGGCATCTGCCCCGAAGGCCAGGCCCGGCACGGCGGCGACGTGATGTTCTTGGAGCAGCCGTTGGCAGAACTCCACCGAACTTAGCCCGGTTTGGCCGATGTTGACAAACACATAAAAGGCGCCCTCCGGCTCTGGACAAGTCACTCCCGGCAGAGCGCGGATCCCCTCCAGCATCAGATCCCGCCGCTGCCAAAATTCTCGCCGCATTTTTTCCACTGCCGCTGCCGACAGGGGGCTGGTCAGGGCTTCCAGGGCGCCGTACTGGGCAAAGGTGCAGACATTGGAGGTGCTGTGGCTTTGCAGGTTGATGGCGGCGTCGATGATGGGCTTGGGCCCGGCCAAGTAGCCCACCCGCCAGCCGGTCATGGCATAGGCTTTGGCAAAGCCGCTGCTGAGGATCACTCGTGGCACCAAGTCAGGGCAAAGGGATCCCAGGCTGATGTGGCAGGCTTGTCCGTAAATCAGCTTTTCGTAGATCTCGTCGCAGACCACATACAGATGGGGTACAGACAGGATCACCTCGGCCAAGGCTGCCAGCTCCTGCCGATGGTAAACGGCGCCGGTGGGGTTGGCCGGCGAGTTGAGGATGAGCAACTTGCTGCGGGGGGTGAGGGCCTGGCGCAGTTGGGCGGCGGTGAGTTTGAACCCCTGAGCCTCTTCTGTCTGCACCCGCACCACCTTGGCCCCCGCCAAAGCCACCATCTCGGGATAGCTGACCCAGTAGGGGACGGGCAGGATCACCTCGTCGCTGGGATCCAGGAGTACCATGGCCAGGTTAAACAGGGTTTGCTTGCCGCCATTGCTAATCAGGATCTGGTCGGGGCTGTAGTCCAAGCCGTTTTCTCGCCGCAACTTGTCCGCCACCGCCTGGCGCAGGGCGGGGATCCCGGCGGTGGGGCCGTAGCGGGTTTTGCCCTCTTCCAGGGCGCGGATGGCCGCCGCCCGAATGTGCTCAGGTGTATCGAAGTCCGGCTCGCCGGCGCTCAAGCTACACACATCCACACCCTCTGCCTGCATGGCTTTGGCCAGAGCTGTAATGGACAACGTGGGGGACGAGGATAGATGGGCGACCCGTTGGGACAAGCCGGCAGCAGACACCATCAGTCAGGAAACTCTTTGTTTTGAAAATTTTAACTTTCCTTGCGGTCAGTGACGGGAGGACGTCACGATTCTGAGGGGTTCTGAGGCTGGGCTACTGCTGTCAAGAGGCGGCTGCCATCCACCAGCAGCAGCTCATGGCCCTCCCGCTCCGCTAACAGATCCCAAAACTCGCCCGCAACAGCTCCTGGCAAAAACCCCTCCAAGCGCAGTTGTAAGGGCGGAAATTGCTTGTTCCCTTGGGGCTTGCGCCGCACGGTTACCTCAACAAAGCCATCGTGGGGCTCGACGATGCCGCGAATGTTGAAGCCCTCCTCTGCATCTTCGGGGGCAGGCAAAAAAGGCTCATCCTCCAGCTCTGGATCTGCCTCCTCTTCCGGCAGAGCCAGAATGCGGATGACGCTCAGACCTAGGGCGCCTCCCGACCGCGGCTGTGGCTGCACGTAGTACCAGTAGGTGTGGCCGCTCTCGATGCAGTGGGTGAAAGGACGCAGCAGCTCGGCGCGGCCAGGGGTGGCCGGATACTCCACGCCATCGCTGGCAACCAACATCGCCTGCGCATAGGTCTTGGGGATCGCTTTTAGGGATCCCTTGATCAGGCCCAAGGCACGGAACTGGTAGGGGTGAGCGGGCGGGGGCAGGGGATTCATAGGAGTCAGCAACAGGACGGAAGGCCAAAAGAGTAGGGCTTACAAGTCTATCTCATGACAGCGGCCATCTCAGAAGTATGGGAGGCTGCTAATCCAGCAAAAATTGCACCCACTTCGGTGGCGGCGGCAGCGGGCAGCGGAAATGCTCCATCACCAGAGCGGCCACCAGATGCACCGTGAACACATAGATGAGGGAGTTAAAGGCGATGAATGCCACCACCACCACCTGAACCATCCAGGGTTCCGCCACCCAGTACACCCCTAGTCTGGTCAGGGACACATCCAGCAGCCAGTTGGTCAGGCCGGTGAGTTGGATGGTCACGTAAGTCCAGAGGTTTTCCCCCACCAGCAGGGAGGAGAGCAACAACTGGAAAACCAGGCCGAAAGCGCTGAGGGCAGCGCCGCTGGCTACCGAGACATACCAAGAGAAGCGCTGCTGCCAGAGGCGGGCACACCCGTAGCCCAGCAGGCCATAGGGAATGACGTAGAGAATGCTGCGCGTGGGCCCCATCAGCACTGTCAGCAACAGGGCGGAGACCACCAGGGCCATCGCCCCGGTGCGGGGATCCCAGCGCATCACCGCCAGCGCCACCGGAATGGGGAAAAACAGACGCATAAAGGGAGCCAGCGGCGTGTAGCTCAAGATCCAGATCAAAGCGGCGGTGCTGGCCAAAAAAGCTGTTTCCACCACCCTCAAGGCCGGAGAGCGGGGAGGGGGCGGGGGGAGGGGAGGAAAGTCATCCGGCACAGAAGGCTGAGGCGGCGAGGGCACATCCAGAAACGCACGACTTTTTCCAGCTTAGGTCACCGCTTGCCGGGTTGGGCGCAACCGTTTATTTGATGTAAAACGGCTGGGGGAGGAACCCTGTTGTCGATGCCCACCACCCCAGCGGATCCCTTGTGGGTTCCATCAACTTGTCTTGAAATGAGTGGGGCGTTCTGGTAATGTCGAGGCGGGATCTTCATTTGAAAAGGCGGGATCCCTACTGAACGATTTTGGGATCAATCAACATGGCAGTGCGGGTGGGCATCAACGGTTTTGGCCGCATCGGACGGTTGGTGTTGCGGGCGGCTTGGGGCTGGCCGGAGCTGGAATTTGCCCACATCAACGAGATCAAAGGCGGGCCTGCCACCGCAGCTCACCTGCTCAAGTTCGACTCGGTGCAGGGCCGCTGGAACATCGACATCGAGGCATCCGGCCAAGGGCTGCGCATCCAAGACAAAGCCCTCACCTTCAGCGAGTACAAATCTCCTGGCGAAGTCCCCTGGGCCGATTTGGGGATCGACCTGGTGCTGGAGTGCTCAGGCAAATTTGTCAAGGCGGCAGAACTGGACGCCTACTTCAAAGCGGGGGTGCGCAAGGTCATTGTGGCTGCCCCCGTCCAGGATGAGGCGGCCCTCAACATCGTCATGGGCATCAACGACCACCTCTACGATCCGGGCCGCCACCATTTGCTCACAGCCGCCTCCTGCACCACCAACTGCCTGGCCCCCTTGGTGAAGGTCATCCACGAGGGGATCGGCATCCTACACGGGGTGATCACCACCGTCCACGACGTCACCAACACCCAAAGTATGGTGGATGCCCCGCACAAGGATTTGCGGCGGGCGCGCTCGGCTCTGCTGTCTTTGGTGCCCACCACCACCGGCTCGGCTAAGGCCATCGGCCTCATCTACCCTGAGCTCAACGGCAAGCTCAACGGCCTTGCGGTGCGCGTGCCCCTGCTGAATGCCTCTTTGACCGACGCCGTGTTCGAGGTGAGGCGGCCCACCAGCGTGGAAGAAGTCAATCACCTCTTGAAGACTGCAGCCGAGGGGGAACTCAAGGGCATCCTCGGCTATGAGGAGCTGCCCCTCGTCTCGGTGGATTTCAAGGGGGATCCCCGCTCCAGCATTGTGGATGCCCCCTCGACCATGGTGGTGGACGGCACCCAGGTGAAGATCCTGGCCTGGTACGACAACGAATGGGGCTACGCCAACCGCATGGCGGAATTGGCCCGCAAAGTGGCTCTCAGCTTATAGAGGAGACCTGCCCATGACTGCTGTCTCAAGTGCCCAAGCTGCCGCAGTGCGCAACTATGCCCTAGTAACCGCCGCCTACTGGGGATTTACCATCACCGACGGCGCCATCCGCATGTTGGTGCTGCTGCACTTCCACAAGTTGGGCTTCACCCCGATTCAGATTGCCATGTTGTTCCTCTTCTACGAGATCTTCGGGGTGATCACCAACTTTCTGGGCGGCTGGATTGGATCCTTGTTTGGCCTGCGGCTCACCCTGTACGGGGGCATTGCCATTCAGATCTTCGGCCTGGTGATGCTGGGGGTGATCAACCTGCAGTGGCCGATCTGGGGCCAGGTGGCCTACGTAATGACGGCCCAGGCTCTGGCCGGGATCGCCAAGGATCTCACCAAGATGAGTTCCAAAAGCGCCATCCGCCTGGTGGTGCCCAAGGAGGCCGAGTCCCGCCTGTTCCGCTGGGTGGCCATGCTGACGGGATCCAAGAACGCCCTCAAGGGGGTGGGGTTCTTTGTGGGGGCGGCCCTGCTGCAGATCTTCACCGAGATCTACGGGGATCCCATGGGCTTCCGCATGGCCAACTTCGTGCAGGCGGGGGCGCTGGCTTTGATCTTCTCTTCGGGGGTGCTGCTGCCGGCGGATATGGGCAAGGTCAAAGCCAAGATCCCCTTCAAGCGCCTCTTTTCCAAGAGCAAAGAGATCAACCTTCTCTCGGCGGCCCGCTTTTTCCTGTTTGGGTCGCGGGATGTGTGGTTTGTGGTGGCCCTGCCGGTGTTCCTCTACGACGAGCTGGGCTGGACGTTTATGCAGGTGGGCAGCTACATGGCCATCTGGGTTATCGGCTATGGCTTTATTCAGTTTGTAGCGCCGCAACTGTTGGGGGGGGGGCGCCCGGGCCGCGCGCCCAAGGCCCGCACCATTCAGATCTGGACGTTGACCTTGACGGCAGTGCCGGCGCTCATTGCCACCGCCTTTATGGCCGGCCTGCCGCCGGAATGGGTGGTGACCGGCGGCCTCATCCTCTTTGGGATCGTCTTCGCCTTCAACTCGGCGGTGCACTCCTACCTGGTGTTGGCCTATACAGAAGATGACGATGTCGCCCTCAACGTGGGCTTTTACTACATGGCCAATTCCGGTGGGCGCCTGCTGGGGACGGTGACCTCCGGGATCCTCTTCCAGCTTTATGGCTTGGTGGGCTGCCTTTGGTTTTCTACCCTGTTGATCTTGGCGGCGGGGCTGTTCTCGCTGAAGTTGCCCGATCCCAGCAAAACGCCGGTGGAGTGGGTGGTTAAGCCAGGCGATTGAAAACTGAGCTCGATCCCATCCATCAAGTGGAGGAGGGGAAAGGACTCTGCGCCCGAACCCCGCCCAAGGGGGAGATAGATGAGATAGTAGAAGGGCAAGCAGCATTTCCGGCAGCCTATGAGCCTGCGCATCGTTCCCACAACTCCCTTCCCTGGCCAAAAACCCGGCACTTCTGGGCTGCGCAAGCCGGTGCCCGTGTTTCAGCAGCCCCATTACCTGGAAAACTTCCTCCAATCCATTTTTGATGTCCTCGAGGGATCCGCCGGCCAAACTCTGGTGGTGGGAGGAGATGGCCGCTACCACAACCGGGAGGCCATTCAGGTTCTGCTCAAGATGGCGGCGGCCAACGGCATGGGGCGGGTACTGGTGGGGCAGGGAGGGATCCTCTCCACGCCGGCGGTCTCCTGTCTCATCCGCAAATACGGGGCCTATGGGGGGATCATTCTCTCGGCCAGCCACAACCCCGGCGGCCCAGAAGGGGACTTCGGCATCAAGTACAACATCGGCAACGGCGGCCCTGCCCCGGAGAAGCTGACCGAGGCCATTTACGCTCGTACCCAGCAGATCCGGGAGTACCGCATCCTGGAAGCTGCCGATGTCGATCTGGAGTGCTTGGGCGAGCAACGGCTGGGATCCCTGACGGTGTCCGTCATCGACCCGGTGGCCGATTACTTGGGCCTGATGCAGCGCCTGTTCGATTTCGACGCCATCCGCGACTACCTGGCCTCTGGGATCCGTATCGCCTTCGACGCCATGCACGCCGTCACCGGCCCCTATGCTCGCGCCATTTTGCAGGGATCCTTGGGAGCGCCAGAGGGCAGCGTGCTCAACGGGCAGCCCCTGCCGGATTTTGGCGGCGGACACCCGGATCCCAACCCGGTGCATGCCCGCTCATTGCTGGAGCTGCTGTTTCGGGAAGACGGGCCGGACTTCGGGGCGGCCTCCGATGGGGATGGGGATCGCAACCTCATCCTGGGCCGCCAATTCTACGTCACCCCCAGCGACAGCTTGGCCGTGCTGGCAGCCAATGCCCACCTGGTGCCCGGCTACCGGGAGGGCTTGGTGGGAATTGCCCGCTCCATGCCCACCAGCCAAGCGGCGGATCGGGTGGCAGCCAAGTTGGGGATCCCTTGCTACGAAACCCCCACCGGCTGGAAATTCTTCGGCAACCTATTGGATGCCGGCAAAGTGACCCTCTGCGGGGAAGAGAGCTTCGGCACCGGATCCCACCACATCCGCGAAAAAGATGGGCTCTGGGCCGTCCTGTTTTGGCTGAACATTCTGGCCGTCCGACGGCAGCCGGTGCGGCAGATCGTGGAGGAACATTGGCACACCTACGGACGCAACGTCTACTCCCGCCACGACTACGAGGGCCTGCCGGTGGAAGTGGCCGAGGCCCTTATGGAAAACCTGCAGCGCTCCCTGCCCGGGTGGGTGGGCCAGCGTTTGGGATCCCACAGGGTGACCTATGCCGACAACTTCAGCTATACCGATCCCGTGGACGGCAGCACCACCCGTAACCAAGGGATCCGCATCGGCTTTGAAGATGGATCCCGTGTTATTTACCGTCTCTCGGGAACGGGCACCCAAGGGGCCACTCTGCGGGTATACCTAGAGCGACTGGAGCTGGATCCCGCCCGGCATGGCTTGGATCCCCAGGTGGCCCTGGCCGAGCAGATTCAACTGGCCGATCACCTTGCCCAGATTCGCGCCCGCACGGGTCGGCAGCAGCCAGACGTCGTTACCTAGTCCTTACCTAAGAGAACTCCGGATCAGCGGGCCAGACTATCCAGGCTGAATGCACCCACCGGAGAGGTCAGTTGAAACTCCCCCCGCTCCTGGGTCAGGCCCACCGGACGGCTGGGGAAAGCCACCAGGATCCCCTCCAGGCGCAGCGACTCCGCCAGCGGATCGTAGGCCAAGCGCAGCTCGAAATCCCGCAGGTCGCGGCGCACTTCAATGCGGCGGATCCCTGCCTCCGTCAGGCCCAGGCGGAGCCGCCAGTGGTTTTGCCACTGCGTGCCGAGGGTGGCATCCAACTCCAGTCCATAGGTAGAGATCTGGCCTAGCCGCGGATCGTAAACCGCCTGCAGCGCGTAGCTGATCCCCGGCTCATAGCTATCTAGACCCGAGCGCTGCTCCCGGTTGAAGGTGGTGCTGCTGCGCCCTCGATATTCCAGACGGATCGGTTGTAACTGACCCTCGTTGAGGTCGTAGGAGGTTTGCACCTGGATGTTGAATAGCTCAGGGGTGGTGTTCCAGGTAAAGTTGGCGTTGAGGGTGTCCCACCTTTGGGCGACAAAGTCGTAGCCAAGGGTGGTGTCGAAGCGCAACAGGTTTTTTACTTCCGCCTGCAGCTCCTGCAAGTTGCGAGAGGCAATCGCTTCCAAGTCCTCCGGGGTGTCGTCCGGGAAGGTCAGAGCTATGGGCAGCTCGCCGGGCAGGTCATCTTCAAAGGCAATGTAGCCGGGGGGCACGTTGGGCAGGAAGTCGCGCGGCGTAAAGAAGCTGATGTTAGCGTTGAGGCGATCGACATCCTTGGGGCTGACGGAAAGGGTTTGAAAAGGAGCGGAATTGTTGCCGTAAAAGGTGCGGCTGTAGCGCAGGTCGATGGTGTTCCAGTCGGCGGGCTTGAGGCTGAGGCGGGGGTTGAGGCTGACGGTGGATTCCTGGTCGGGGGTTGAGTACAGGACTTGGGTGTAGTCGATCGAGCCGGGCATGAAGGTGATCCAGGGAGCCGGTTGAATGTCGTTGAATTGAAGGCTGGAGCGCAGCTCGTAGCGATTGAAAAAGTTAAGGCCGGATCCCACTTCTCGATCTGGCTGTTGCTCTTGGGTCAGGGTGAGGGCGTTGCTGAGGGAGATATCGGGAGTGATGCGGAGGAGATCGGGATTGAAGGCCAGCTCGAAGTTGCGGCGCGGCTCGGTGTCGCCGTTGGAGCTGCTGTAGGCGCGGTAGTTGAGGCGGTAGGTGCCTCCCCAGCCGGGTGGGGTGAGTTGGGCACCCAGCGTCAGCCGCGCATCAGCGAAATCCGGCCCATCTTTGACGCTCACCCGCTGGTTGTAGTCCAGGCGCAGATCCGATTGCAGCCAAGGCACGCCCCCGTAGCGCTGGATGTGGCTGAGGGTGAGGGGAAAGCTATAGGTGCCGTTTTCCTGGGATCCACTGCGGCTGATGTTGAGGGTGGTGGTGGAGAGATCCCCCTGAAAGGTGGTGTTGAGGCGCAGGTCGGCGTTGTCGTTACGCCCGCCGGCAGGGCGGTAGGTGTTGTCCAGGTTGAGGTTGAGCTGGCCCCGCAGTTGGCCCTCTTGGCCGAGGAGGTTGGCGGCGTAGAAGTCGAAGTTGTGGTCGAGGCGGAAGCGGCTGGAGAAGCGCCGCTGGTCGGCCTCGGTTACCAGGTAAAACTGGGCCCGCCCGTAGTTGACGCTGTCGGGGATGGGGAGGATGTAGTCGTGTAGAAAGCCGATGCCCAGGCCTTTCTTCTGCAGGACATCCAGCCGCAGGCCACCGAAGTTGTACTCGTCGAAGCGATAGGCCCAACTGGATTTGACAAACACCCCTTCCGCCTCACTGCGCCCCGGCAGCACCCACTGGTGATCCCGCAGGCTGTAAATGAAAAGAGGCAAGTAGGCAATCTGCAGCCCCGCCCGCAGATCGCCCTCTTCGCTGAGCTCGCCGCCGGCAAAGACGCGGGCGTCGTAAACGATGACCCGGTCATCGGGAAACACCTCCACCCGATCCCCTTGCACGTAGTGGGTGATGGGCGGCTTCGGCGAGGTGGTGACGGTGGCCTTCTCAAAAAAAATCTGATCCCCCAACAGGGCAGTGGTCTCTTGGCTGCGCACAAAAACCTGGGTGCCCGGCTCCTCCCCCGGCAGGATCACCAGCGAGTTTTCAAATTGGGCAGACCGCCTGGGGATGTCCAGATCCAAGTTGCGCCCCTCGATTTGCCGGATGCCGCGACCCTGGGGGCCAGGGGGCTGTTCCATCCGGAAGGGGCCCTCGCTGCGCAGGCGCCGTTCCCGCCGGTAAAACAACAGCCGCTCGCCAGTGATGCGGGTGCCGTCCGCCAGTTGGATCTGGGCGTTTCCCTCGGCAATGCCCAGGTCTTGTTCGGCGATGTAGCTGAGCACATCCCCACTGACGTTGATCTGATCCGGGTCGAGGGGGATCTGCCGTTGGCTGGTGGCGGTGGCCGCCAGCTGCTGGCGAATCTGGGATCCCCCCACTCGGCCTAGGTCAACGTTCCCCGCCGTCTCGGTGCTCAGATCCCGTAGAAGCGGGAACTGCTCCAGCAGTTGAGGGGCCAGGGGGGAACCGACAGTAGGAACAAAAGCTTCTGTTCCGGTTTCGCTTCCCCCTTGAGTGGTTCCCGTCCCTCCCGACGCAGGGATCGCCAAGCTCCCACCGGCTTGCGAGATCAAGGAAGGAACGGTCTGGGGGAAAGGCGGGATCCGGTTGGTTGGCGACAGCGGGCCGGAGGCCTCACCCAGCTCCGCTTGCCCTTGAGCAGTGGCCGGGCTCTCGACAGTGGATCCTAGGGCGCGCGTAGCCTCGGTGGGACGCAGCCGGAGTTCTTCTTCCATCCGCAGGGCAGCAGCTTGGGAACGGGGGGAGCCGAGGGAGTCCAGAGTCGGAACGGTTGCAGGGGACGTCGCCGCTGAAGCGGGCCGGGAAGACGGCGTTGCCTGGGCCTGTTGTGCCTGCCGCCGGGCGTGGGCCGCCGCCCCTTCGGCCAAAAGCCGTTGCAGCCGCTGCCGGTTTAGCTCTTCTGGCGTGAGGGCCTTTTCAGGAGGGGTGCTGGGTGGCAGGGATCCAGAAGCTCCAGGATCAGAACCAGAGGCCGCAGAAGGTTCAGTTGCCGCCTTCAAGAGCACAGCGGGCGGAGAAGATTGAGCCTCGGCTAAGGTGATGGGATCCCCCAGCAGGCTGGCACCAGGGGGAGCAACCGATTCTGGGCTGGGAGCTCGGTGAGCCGGTTGTAACCGCTGGGCCGACGTTTGCGCTGCCCAAAAGCGCTGGTAGCCCTCCATATTGGTGGGCAGGGGATCCGGCTGGGCAAAGACCGCCCTCTCCATTCCCACCCACAGGGAGCTGCCCCAGCAAAGGGCTAGCCACCTTGCCCAAGGGCTGAAGCCATGTGGGAAGTTGCCGAATCTCACCGTAAAAACCGCCACAGTAGAGAGAAGCCCACCCCGCCGAAAATCATATTCGGCAACCAGGCAGCCAGCCAGGGATCGATCTGCTCAACTCGACCCATCGCGCGTCCTAAGCTCATCAGTACATAGTAAATAAACACCAGGACAATCGCCAGCGCCACACTACCGTAGCGGCCGGTCTGCCGCACCGTTTGCAGGCCCAAGGGCGCAGCCACCAAGATGGCAAAAAAGCTGGCCAAGGGAATGGCGAACTTGAGGTGGTACTCCGTCAGGCAGCGGGCTACATCGGCAGAAGGACGTTGCTCCGCTCGATATCGCTGGCATTGCTCCCACAGCTCTGCCGCCCGTTGCTCCTGGGGCACCTTTTCGGCGTACACCAGGCCCACCAACTTGCTGACGATGTTCAGCTCCATCTCCGCCACCTGGCCCTCGTAGTAGGTGCGCCCCCGCTCGTCGTAGCGACGGATCACCACGTCTTGCAGGTGCCACGCTTGGCCCACCTGACGTGCCGTTTCGGCAGAGATCACCTGCGGGTAGCGTAGGTGGCCGGTCTCGGCCTTGCGATCCAAAATCAGCAGATCGTGCATCAAGCCGGTCTCCGGGTCAATGGATCCCACATGAAACCAAAGGTCGTCGTCCACCCGCACGATCTCTTCCGAGTCAAAGGGAAGGGCATCCTGAGCCAGGATGAGATTGGTGTTCAGGGTTTTCACTTTTTGGTTGGTTTGGGGCACGATCACTTCATTGGTCAACAGCGCCAGGCCGCTGATCAGTAGACCGATGCAGAGCACCGGAATCAGCACCTTGCGATAGGGGATCCCGGCGGCCCGCAGAGCCGTGATCTCGCTATCGGCCCCCATCCTGCCCAGGGTGAGCAGGGTGGCGAAGAGGCCGGCGATGGGGAAGGTGACCACCAAAATGGCGGGCAAGTTGAGGAGGAGAATGTGCAAAATCGTGAGGGGAGGGGCGCCTTTTTTCACCAGCAAATCGGCGTAGATAAAAAGCTGGTTGCCCAGCATCATCACCGTGCCCCCCGCCACGCCCAAAAAGAAGGGGCGGATCATCTCTTTGCAGAGATAAAACTCCAAAAAAAAGCCCCCCAACTTCAGGGATCCCCAAAAGCTTCCCGTCTGGGCAGAAGTTCGGCGCCGTTGACCCTTGGCCAGTGGGGTGGTCATTTGGCTCTGTTACCTCAGGTGCACAACCTCAGCCAGCTTTCGAGATCTAGACGACCCCCAGCCAGGATGGGATCCCGTCAGAGAGCATCGGTGATGCGAAATTGAAACATCCCCTGCTGCTGCTCGTCCCCCTCGACGGTGTACTCATCCTGTTCCAAGTTCAGGGTGACCAGCCTGCCGCTGAGGCGGTTGGCGCCCCGGCACATCTGATCCAGAGCATCGCGACCGGGCAGCGGTGCGCCGCTCTCGCGGGGAATCGGATTGATCTCGCCGCGATCGCAGAGGAGGACGGGAGCCTGGTCGGCGGTGATCCTGAAAATCTGCCCTTGGTCAGAGTAGTCGGCGCGATCCCCTTCGATGGCGCGGTTGGCCTGCACGATGACCACATTGCCGAAGAAGCGGGCATCGCTGCTGGCCTGGTCGATCTCCACCCGGTCGGCGTAGATCACCGTCGGTTGATCGACATCGGCCTGGGTCTGGGGGTTTTGCAGGCGCCGCGCCAGCCAGTCCCCCTCGATCTGCTCGATCACCACCTCCCCCCGCAGCTCCACCTTCTCAGGGGTGATGGTGGCCTGGTTGGCCTTGGCCTTGCGCCCCCGCTGGATAAACTCGACAGCATCGCTAAACTCCGAGGTGCCGGTACGGGAGTTGTAAACCAGGCGAGCAGCCCGCACTTCCGTTTCGGCTTGGCGCAGCTCCTCTGTCAGGGATCCGCCGCCGGCGGCTGGGGTAGAGGCGGCCATCTGCCGGTAGAGAACGTTTTCTTCGAAGAAGAAGATCTTGTCGCGGTGGTTGCCCTCCAGGCGGGCGGAGGTGAGCACCCGCCCCGGCTCGCGCAGGGTAACTCCCCCCGTCAGCAGGCTTTGGGATTCGCGACGGCGGTAGGTGCCCTGGGCCGACTGGATGACGGTTTCCCCCTGGCGGATTTCCAGGTTGCCTTCCCCGCGGGCAACTTGCGTGTTGCGGTCGTAGGTGAGGCGGTCGGCGATGATGGTGACCTCCTGATCCGGTTGGTTGGAAGTAGCCTGTGGGCCAGCCTGGGCCAAGCGCAGATCCGCCAAGAGGGGATCCCGGCTGCCAGGGTCGGCCACCTCCTGCAACACGACGCCGCCGGAGAGAATGCTCTGGGCCTGTCGGCGCAGGTAGGTGCCCTGAGGGGCGCGGATCTCGAGGCCGCCTTCGCGGATGCGCAGGTTCCCTTTCCCTTCGGCCACCTGTTGGGTGCGGTCGTAGGTGATCTGGTCGGCGGTGATGGTGGTGGAAGCGGGATCCGCCGCCGCCGAATCCAAGGGCAGCACAGTTAGCTTGCCCTGCTGGGCGCTGAGGAGGGCAAATTGGAAGTTAAACGAGCCGGAGCGGCCCTCTAGGATCATTTCTTGCCCTTTGAGGGTGAAGGCCTCCGGCACCTCGATGCGCTCTTCGGGGGTGATTCGCAGAGCGCGGGTCAGGAGCAGGCTGCCATCCTCGCTCCTCACCTCCACCCCCTCATCCAGATACAGCGCGTCGGCGCTGGCATCGTAGCGGGCACGCTTGGCCTGCCAAGTCATCTGCTCGCTGCTGGCAAAAAACGGATCCGGCACTCCTTCCAGCTGATCGGCACTTTCTCCGTAGAAGTAGCCGTGCGCCCCCTGCTCAAACACCTGTTGTCCAGTGGCCAGCTCCACCTGCTCGGCGATCAGCCGCCAACGCCGATAGCCCCCCCGCCGCCCCACAATATCCACCCTGCGGCTGACCGAAAGGGGCTGATCCGGGGGGGGAGACTCCACCTTCACTTCTTCGATATCGATGGACAAGGCCCAACCGACCAAAGCAGCTAAGAGGCTGCTCCCCAAGAGCGCCACCCCCAGATTGGAATTGAAAAATCGCCGCATCCTGTTCTCGCTGCTTCTCCACGTCGATCCTTAGCCCACGACCGGTAGCGGGGCCCGGCAACCTAGGCTGTAGCTTACCGCAATTTACAAGCCGCCGCGGCGGGATCTGGAGCATTTCTAAGGTTCTGGTTTATCCCAGACGGCTGAGGATAAAGCCCAACCCCAGAAACAGCCCCAGCCAAAAATGGAGGTTGACGGCGATGAACTTGGAGTGGCTGATCCGCTGCGGCTGGTCGTGGTAAGCCCACAGCAGGCGGGAAAGCTGCACCGCAAACGGGATCCCGGCCAAGCTCAGCAGCGTCCAGGCCGGAAAAGCCCCCAGCCCCACAAACAGCAGCATCAGGCCGAACAGACTGCCGCAGATCCAAGGGATGAGGCGGGCGGAGCGCAAGGTGCCCAGGCGGGCCACCGGCGAGCGCTTGCCGGCAGCCAGATCGTCCTCCACCTGATGGAAATGGGAGCAAAACAAAATCAAACTGGTTACCATCCCCACCACCAGTGAGGCCGCCAGCCCCGGCAGCGACCAGCTTCGGCTTTGGCTGTAGTGGGCGGCCAAAACCGCCAGCGGCCCGAAGCTCAAAAAACAGAGGAGCTCCCCCAGGCCCTGGTAGCCCAGGCGCAGGGGCGGTCCCTGGTAGGCGTAGCCCAGCCCGCAGGCCAGCAGCACCAATAGCAGCACCGTCGGATCCGATTGCCGCCAGCTCAGCCACAGGATCCCTGCCAGCCCCAAGGCCAAAAAGGCATTCCCCACCCAAAATACCTGCCCCGGCTTGCCCGTCAGGTTGACCAGCGAGTGGAGCTTGTTTTTGTCCACCCCTGTCTGGGCATCGAACACGTCGTTGCTGAGGTTGACCCAAGCCAAAAGACAGATGGCTGCTCCCAGAAATACGGCCAAAACTCCTACATCCATCGCCCCTGCCTGGGCATAGGCGATGGCGGATCCCACCCAGATGGGCATGATCGCCACGCTGTACATGGGGGGCTTAAGGGCGGCCATCCACAATTGCCGCCGCGAGGGACGATCCCAAGTGCTCTTTTCGGCAAGCTGTACTGGGCTGGCCTCTGGACTCCTGCGCGTTCTCTTGGACGGTTCCGGCTGTGCGAGCATGTTGGCCCTGGCTCTCTCTGGTTCTGTGTATGCCTCTGTATTTGTTAGGTTAGGATGCTTCCGTTCCCATCCCCAGGGATGCTAAGAAACTTTGCAATCCGTGAAGAAGTTCCTCAGGTTTTGCCCCTGAAGGCCCAAGCAACCGGCCTGTCTCCTGATCTCGTATAATTTTGTATCCTGAAGTACCCTGCTGGCGGTTCCCCTCCGGGTCGACGCTCGTCCTGTTTTCGGCCAAGGTGGGATCGGCTTCTGTACTCTTTTTTGCATGACCTCCTCTCTTTTTTCTTGGAATGCCCCCAGTGCGGAGCGGCCGAGAGCCTGGCCGTCGATCACTTCCGCCTCTGTTGGGACAGACCAGGAGGGGGAGCGGCTCTGCTGGCATTCCCTTCTGGCCGCCTGCCAAGAGAGGGCGCGGGCGCAGGGGATCCCTCAAATCCTCAGCCTGTCGCGGCCTGTCCCAGGGCTAGATCCGCTGGCGGCGCTGGCCCGGCAGTTGAGCTGGCTTCCCCCAAACCGCTTCTCCCACCATTGCTATCTCTCCCACCAGACCCAGGGAGAAAGGGTGCGGGTGCTGGGGTGGGGATCCCTGCGGCAGGTGGATCTTTCGGGGGAGGAGCGATTTCAGACGGCACGGGCTTTTGTACAAGCGTTGCAGCCTCATGTCCATGTCGCTCCCGTCAGCGGCAGCGAGTCTCCGTCAAGGGGTGGCAGCCGACAAGAACGCCCCTTGTGCTTCTGCCGCTTTGGCTTCGGCCCCGGGAGCGGTGGCGCAGCGGCGTTGGTTCTGCCCCGCTGGCAACTGTTGCAGGTGGGGGGGGAGCTGACGGTGGCGCGGCTCAATCTGGAAATCGGTCCCGACAGTGACCCGGCGGCCTTGGCCGGCCAGATCGCCGCTTTTTTTGCCCACATGCAGCGCCTTTCCCAAGCGCCCTTGCCCCGCTGGGAGCTGCAGCCCCCTCTGGAGGTGGCGGTGGCGGAAGCAGCCCTCTTGGCGCGGATTCAAAAAGCCCTGCAGGCCATTGAGGCGGGATCCCTGCAAAAAGTGGTGCTGGCGGAAGCCGTGGATCTGGCGTTGCCCTCCCCTCCCCCGCTCCCCTCCCTGTTGGCCTATCTGGAGGCCCATCACCCCGATTGCAGCGTCTTCGCCTTTGCCTCAGAGATGGAGAGCCAAGGGATCCCAGAGGAGTCCCCGCTTCCCGCTCAGGTTTTCGTGGGGGCCAGCCCGGAGCGGCTGCTTTCGGTGTGGCAAGGCCGGGTGCAGATCGATGCGCTGGCCGGCTCCATCGCCCGCGGCGCCAACGGCCACCAGGATCGGATGTTGGCCGAGCAATTGCTCCGCAGCGCCAAAGACCGCCGCGAACACCAGTGGGTGGTGCGCTCGATTCAAGAGGCTTTGGGCCGGCTGGGGATGGATCCTCAGATCTCCCCGCAACCGCGGCTGCTCCGCCTGGCCAACATCCAGCATCTGCAAACGGTCATCGAGGTGGAGCTCCCCGCCGACGCGCATCTGTTCGACCTGTTGGCCCAACTGCACCCGACGGCAGCCGTGGGAGGCTATCCCCAACAGGCGGCGCTGCAGTGGCTGGAGCAGGTGGAGCCCTTCGATCGCGCCAGCTATGCCGCCCCGCTAGGCTGGGTGGACTTGCAGGGCAATGGCGAGCTGGTGGTCGGGATCCGCTCGGCCCTGATCGAGGGGGAGCGGGCCCGCCTGTATGCTGGTGCCGGCATCGTGGCCGATTCCAACCCCGTCCAGGAGTTGGCCGAGATCCGCCTCAAGCTGCACGCCCTGGCCCAAGCCCTGGCCCTGCAGCCCTTGCCCGGATAGGCTCCCCCCTGCCGGCATGGGGCAGAGCCGATACAAGCGCTCCCCAAACAGTTACAGTTAAAAAGCCAGTTCTTCGATGGCCTCGACTTCTCGGCAGCATGGTCACCCTCAATTCTAACCATCCCTCCCGTATGGCCGGATCCCGCGCCCAAGTGGGGCTCTGGCCCGGCCTCATCGAGTACTACCGGGAGTGGCTCCCCGTCGGCCCCGGCACCCCTGTAATTACGCTGCACGAGGGCAACACCCCTCTAGTCCCCTCTCCCGCGCTGAGCCGACGGCTGGGGCGGGGCTGCCAGGTTTACCTGAAGCTGGAGGGCCTCAACCCCACCGGCAGCTTCAAGGATCGCGGCATGACCATGGCTGTATCCAAGGCCAAAGAGGCGGGGGCGGAAGCCGTCATCTGCGCCAGCACCGGCAACACCTCGGCGGCAGCCGCCGCCTATGCGGCCAAAGGGGGCCTGCGGGCCTACGTGCTGATCCCAGATGGCTATGTGGCCAAGGGCAAGTTGGCCCAAACCCTGATGTACGGGGCCGAGATCATCGCCATCCAGGGCAACTTCGACCGAGCACTGGCCATGGTGCGGCAACTGGCGGAAACCTACCCGGTGGCGCTGGTCAATTCTGTCAACCGCTTCCGGCTGGAGGGGCAAAAAACCGCTGCCTTCGAGGTGGTGGATGCGTTGGGGGATGCCCCCGACTGGCTCTGCATCCCCGTGGGCAATGCCGGCAACATCACCGCCTACTGGATGGGCTTTTGCCAGTACCGCCAACAGGGCAAGGCCAGCCGCCGCCCGCGCCTCTACGGCTTTGAGGCGGCCGGCGCCGCCCCCATCGTCCTCGATCGCGTGGTGGAACATCCGGAAACGGTGGCCACGGCCATTCGCATCGGCAACCCTGCCAGTTGGGCGAAGGCCAAGGCGGCAGTCCAGGTCAGCGGTGGCCGGGTGGACAGCGTGACCGACGAAGAGATCTTGGCGGCCTATCGTCTGCTGGCGGCAGAGGAAGGGATCTTCTGCGAGCCGGCCAGTGCCGCCTCGGTGGCCGGGTTGCTGAAATGGCGGGAGCAGGTGCCCGCCGGCGCCCAGGTGGTATGCGTTCTCACCGGCAACGGCCTCAAGGATCCCGACACGGCCACCCAACAGGGAGCCGCTCCCGTCCACACGGGGGTTGCCCCCGAGCTGGCCGCTGTTGCCCGTCTGATGGGTTTTTAGCTAATCCGCTTGCCCGCTCAGGCAGCCTGCGACTGCAGGGGCCCTGAACAAGCCAAAATGAACTGGTGGATCTCCAGCAGAATGCCTTCCGCCCCGGCCAAAGCCTCCGGCAGGGTTGCCAGCACCTGGGCATCCGCTTGTGCAGCCTGCTCTGCTTCTTGCAAAAGATTGATCGAATTATGGTCGAGCAAGAGCTCTAGCTCGTTTAGGGCCACCACTGCCAGTTGCTGTTCGGCTTGATGGAGCTTGTTTCGTAAAGTCTGAACTTGGTCGGTTTGCGCTTTCAGCCCGGCTTCCGCCTGCTCAGCGCGAGCGATGGCCTCATCCCGTTGAGCTTTCAACAAGGCCATCTCTTGCTCCAGTTGGGCCAGTTGCTTTTGCAGGCTGTAAATGTGCTGATCCCGATCTCCCAAAGCTCGTTCCAGCTCGCGGTTTTGAACTTCCATCTGCTGACGAGCTGCGTTCGCTTGGGCTAGCTGTTCTGCCAAGTTTGCCATTTCCTCTTCCATGCGGGTCAGCCGACTCAAGCGTTCCAAAACCTGAGTGTTTTCCGCCTCGAGTTTTTCGATCAACGCTTGAGCGCCCAACAGCTCTGCTTTGGTAGAGTCCAGCTCACCACAAACTTGGTCATAGTTGGCGATCAGCTCGCTCAGCCGAGCCTCTTTGGCCTGTAGCTCTTCCCGCAGGGAATGAAGCCGGCGGTCGCTCTGCTCGATGCGCTGCTGCAAGAGGGGCAGTTGAACCAAAGCCTGCTGAGCGGCGCTGAAATAGCCGAACAGTTGTTTGAAGTGGCGCTGCAGACGGCTGTGGGATTGATCCAATTTGTCGAAGGCTTCGTTGAGAGAAAGATAAGCCTCGCACAGTTTCATGTAGCGCTGGGCCACAGAATCAAGGTGCTTCATAGCGACTAAGATCCAGGTGGGGGTGCCGTGTCTATTTTATGCCGTTCATTCTATCGACCCAACCCGGAAAAGAGGTTATTCGCTACAACAACTGGGGGATTAATTTTACTTTAAGATTTTCCTCTCTCTAGGCAAGCAGCTCACGTCCTGCCCCAACCAGATTCAAACTCTCTGGCAAAAACGGCCCTTAAGAGTAGCACATTTTTACTCCCATCGAGGGGATCACACATTTAGCGTCTGGAGCAAAAGATTCAAAATTGAAACACTAGATATAGTTCAAAAGAGGGCTTCTGCTGGCTCAGGCAGGCTGCGCCTCCGGGATCCCCAGCGCTTCCAGATGGGCGGCGGCCCGCAACAGGTTGGCCTCTTGGTAGGGGGCAGCCACCAGTTGGACGCCAAAGGGCAGGGATCCGCTCTCGCGCAGCGGCACCGACAGCACCGGCAGGCCGACAAACGAGAGGGGCTGGGTGTAGAGACCCAGGTTGGGCCGGGTGAGGACTTCCACCCCAGCGATCACCATCTTCTCTTGGCCAAGCAAGGGGGCAGAGCAGGGGGTGGTGGGGGCGATGAACAGGTCGATCTCTTGAAAGAGGGCCTGAAGCTGCTGGCGATACCAGCGGCGAAAGCGCTGCGCCTGCACGATCCAACTGGCGGGCAGCAGAGCGCCAGCCAAAAGGCGATCCCGGGTGGCCGGGTCGAAGTCGTGGGGACGAGTTCGCAGGTGATGCAGGTGCAGGTTGGCTCCCTCGGCAGCCGTGATCAGGAAGGCGGCGGCGCGGGCGCGCTCGGCCTCCGGGATCCGCACCGTTTGCTGGGCTCCCAGGGCCTGGGCCACTTTTTCCACGCCGGCCAGGATGTGGGGCTCTGCTCCCCGCAGGAAGTAGTCGTCGGCCACGGCAATGCGCAAGCCTTGGATCCCTTGCCCCAATTGCCCAAAGGTGGGATCCGCAGGGCGGCGGGCGCAGACGGGATCCTGGGGATCCGGCCCTTGCATGGCATCGAAGCTGAGGGCAAGATCGGCCACCGAACGGGCCAAGGGGCCCACGTGGTCAAAGCTGGGAGCCAACAGGGCTACTCCTGCCCGCGACAGACGGCCATAGGTGGGCTTGAGGCCGTAGATGCCGCACAAGGCGGCGGGCACCCGAATCGAGCCGTTGGTGTCGCTGCCCAGGCTGAGGGGTACCAAGCCCCCGGCCACGGCTGCTGCCGAGCCACCCGAAGAGCCGCCGGCACTGCGGCTGAGATCGTGGGGGTTGCGGGTGGGGCCGTAGTGGCTATTTTCGGTTACAAAGCCGTAGGCGTACTCGTCCATGTTGAGGGTGCCCACCAGGATTGCCCCTGCCTGCTTGAGGCGGGCCACCACCGTGGCATCTTGGGGGGCCGGGGGGTTCTCGCGGTTGATCGCCGAACCGGCTAGGGTGGTGAGGCCAGCCACGTCGAAGAGGTTCTTGACGGCAAAAGGCACCCCCGCCAGGGGGCCCACCGGGATCCCTTTGGCCACCTGTCGATCCAGCCGCTCCGCCGCCTGCAGGGCCGATGCTTCCAGCACGGCTGTAAAGGCATTGAGCTGGGGATCCCGCTGGCGAATCCGCTCCAGACAGGCGGCCACCACTGCCTGGGCGCTCACGGATCCCTGGCGGACGGCCCTGGCAATCGCGAACCCGTCGGCGCTGCCGAGAAGAGGGGGATCCGGGGTCATGGCTGGGGGTTGAAGGTAGGATCTGGCTCAACCGTCGGTGGCAGCGGAAACTCCAGTACCTGTTGAGCAAGGGGCAAAAAGCGGGCGAAGTTTGCGATCACCCCCGCTCGATGGTCGGGATGCAGGGGCAGTTGCAGCAGTTGGGCCATCGAGTCGACGTAGGTTTCGGGATCCCAGGGTTGCATCGATTCAAGGGGTCGGCTGGGGAAAAGGTACCACAGGCCAGCTTGCCAAAACCAGCAGAAAGTTACCCAAGGCAGAATCCAAAGACAAGACCGTCCTCGGTTAAGGGGTGGCCGTCGACGCCGTGCTACCTGGCGGGGGCCAAAGGCGTTCGCGGGGCAAGACAGGGCGAGTCACGGCCTGCCGCTCCCATTCCTCTAAATTGAGGCGACGACCGGCAGAACTGGGGGCACTGGCCTGCAGGCGCTTGCGGAACAGGCGCAACTGCTGTTGCTCGGCGGCGGGAGAAACACGCTGGGCAAAGAGGGGATGCAAGAGCTTCTCTTCCTGCTCAAACTGGGCCCGCAACTGCCGATAAAAGTGAAGGGCAGCAGAGGGATCCAACTGCTGCGGCTCACGCTCCGCCTGGTGCAAAAAGCGGGTCAGCTCCGGGATCTGATCCCGCAACTGTTGCTCCAGCCCATTGACCTGGCTGCTGAGCTGGGGATCCGCTGCCAGAGCCGTCCTGAGCAGCGGGTAGAGGACATGGCGCTCCAATTGAATGTGGCGGGAGAGGCGCTGCCGCAACCTTTGCACCCAGAGACGCCGCTGCTCCAGATCCAACTCCGAGGCCCGAGAGAGACGAGCCAAGAACTGCAGGATAACCCGGTGCTGTTCGGCACAAAGGGCAACCAGTGTAGACATAGCAGTTCCCTGGAGAAAAAGCTTTATCTTAGCTTAACTTTGTCAAGAGACAGCAGCGTGCGTAAGGGTACGGGACTGGTGCAGGTGTCTTGGCTACACCCCGACAGCAACCCCGGCAAAAGCTGCCCTCCAGTTGCTAGGCTTGCACAAGCCAGCGGCGTTTCCAGGCGGAAGTGGGCTCAAGGGGTGAAGTTTGCTGTTCCTGCTGGCGCTGCAGCCGAATCTGGGCTCTGTCTCCCTGCAAGGTGGGATCCCGGTAGGGCACAGCGGCGCGGGTTTTCAGGTGCTCCCGCTCCATGGGGGAGAGGGGCGGCAGGTGATCCGGTTGGGGTGAGGCCACCGTGCCCGGCCAAGGGCGACCCACCGGCGGCGTCGAGCCAATGAAAAGCCCCGCCTCCAGCAAGGCTGATCGCACCGCCGCCGCACAGGAATAGGTGGCCAGGATCCCGCCGGGGCGCATTCGCGCCGCCACTGCCCGCAAAAAGTCCACCGTCCACAGCTCCGGGCAGACGGAAGGGGAGAAGGGATCCAAAAACACCGCATCCGCCCATCCCAGCGGCACCTGGAGCAGGGTTTGGCGGGCATCTCCCCACAGCAGCGTTCCGCGCCAGCGCGGCGATTGCCAGGATCCCTCGTTGATAAAGTGTTGCCACTCCTGGCTAAAGCTCCAAGTGGATCCCACCCCCACCTGCCAGGCCTGGCGGGGCAACTGCGGGGAGCGCTCTAGGCCAATGACTTCTACAGGGCAGTCGGGCCGCACCTGCCAGATTGTCTCCAAGGCCAGGCCAGAGTTGTAGCCAAGGCCAAAGCAAATATCCAAAAGACAAATGGGATCCTCCGGATCCCGCTCCAACGGCAGCCGATCCAGCCGGCAAGGGCGGACGAACTTCTCCAGCGCTTCCTGAGCGGCGCCGCTGAGGTTGTGAAAAGCCTGCCCAAACTCCTGGGAGAAAAAGGTCAGGGATCCATCCCCTGTGGTCAACACCTGCCACTGGGTTTCTGCGGTCATGGCTACTGCAAGTTTCTATTTCCAGCTTGGCGATTCTTTGATAGCTTGAGAACGTTAAGATGAGTTTCGCAGCTCACCGGCAGGGCTTGTAGATTCAGCTCTGGCCATCCCTAGCTAGGGGGGTACCTCAGCGGCTATGTCTTTACTGGATTGGTTTGCCGAGCGGCGCAAGCAGACTTCCCTCAACTTGACAGGCAGCAGCCCCTTCGACAAAGAGCGGCAAGTGCGAGAGATTGCCGACGGCCTCTGGCAGAAGTGTCCAGCTTGCGACGCTCTCACCTACAGCAAAGATCTGCAGCAGAACTGGCAGGTTTGTCCAAGCTGTGGCTACCACCATCGCATCACAGCCCCGCAGCGGCTGGAGCAGCTTTTGGATCCCGGCTCCTGGCAGCCCCTCGACGAGCACCTGGCCCCCACCGATCCGCTGCACTTTTTCGACCAAAAGCCCTACGCCGAGCGCCTGGCCGCCTACCAGGAGCGCACCCAGCTCAAGGATGCCGTCCTGACCGGGTTGGGCACTCTGGAAGGGATCCCGGTGGCGATGGGCGTGATGGATTTTCGCTTTATGGGCGGCAGCATGGGCTCGGTCGTGGGCGAGAAGATTACCCGTCTCACCGAACGCGCCACCTGCGATCACCTACCCCTGATCCTTTTTTCGGCCTCTGGGGGAGCCCGCATGCAGGAAGGGATCCTCAGCCTGATGCAGATGGCCAAAACGGCAGCCGCTCTGCAAAGGCACCGCGAAGCCGGGCAGTTGTTTATCTCCGTGCTTACCCATCCCACCTATGGGGGGGTGACCGCCAGCTTTGCCATGCTGGGAGACTTGATCCTGGCCGAGCCAGGCGCCCAGGTGGGGTTTGCCGGGCCCAATGTTATTGAGCAAACCATCGGCAAGGGCAAGCTTCCCGAAGGCTTCCAGACGGCTGAGTACTTGCTAGCCCACGGGCTCATCGACGCAATTGTGCCGCGAACCGAGCTGCGCAAGCGCTTGGCCCAGTTGCTGGCCATGCACCGACCCCGCTTGCACATGTCCCTTGCCGCGCTCGATTCGACTTACGCCCTCGATCCCGCCAGGATCTGAGACGGGAAGTAAAGGTTGGATCCCTCTGTCTGCAGGCGGAGCAGTTAGCTCCCCTCTCCCTTTGGGAGAGGGGCTGGGGGTGAGGGATTGCTCCCCTCTCCTTTTGGGAGAGGGGCCGGGGGTGAGGGATTGCTCCCTGGCTGAAGAGGAAGGGAGGGTAGCTGCCTCAACGGCACAGCGCGCCTAGATCCGGCAGACAATCTCAACCAGTGGGAAGTTGCCATGGCAAAGAAGGATACCCTCTCTGTTTGCAGAAGAGGGATTTTCTGCCGAGGGGGTCATAGCAGCAACCGATGGTGCTAAGGTGGGGCATGAGGTCTTGACTGGAAGCAATGGATTTTAAGCTGCGCATCCGTACCGCCGAAACTCCGCAAGGGCAACAACTGGCGATTGTGCCGTTGGAAGGTCGCTTTGACGCCAAGGTCGCTTCCGAAGTGCGGCAGTTGCTGCAGCAGGTTTTGGATTTTGGTTACCACAACCTGTTGATCGACATGTCGGCGGTTACTTTTATGGATAGCTCCGGCCTGGGGGTGCTGATCTCGGCCTTGCGCAAGTGCCGGACTGCCGGCGGCAACCTCAGCCTCTGTTGCGTTCCGGAAAGCGTCGCCCTCGTCCTCAGCCTCACCTCGATGGAGAAGGTCTTGACCTGTTTTGACGACCTGGAGACGGCCATCGCCAACTTCTCCACCGCTTCCTCTGCTCGCTAGGCCGACATTTTGAGTTGCTGCGATGCCCTGCCTACACCTCTGACGTTGTCCCCAGGATCTGTTGAGGAGGCTTAGCCATGCCCCAAGCTGGCCTCGATACCTTTCAGCTCCTTTACCAGCACCACCGTGGCCCCAGCTTTTGCGAGCGCATGCTGGCTACTGCTCCTGGCCGCTTCAATGAGACCTTTTGGCAGTTTTGGCAGCAGCATGTTGAGCCCTGCTTGCCCGCTGCGCCCTGCCTGCTGGATCTGGGAACGGGGCCGGGGTATGTCCTCCGGCAGTGGGCCCAGCGCTACCCCGGCGGACATTTCATTGGCGTAGATCTAATGCCCTACATGTTGGAGCGGGCAGCGGCAGACTTGAAAGGCGTCCCTGGCCTTCAACTGCTGCAGGCCGATCTCCACGATCCCCATTTGCCCCTGCCAGATTGCAGCGTTGACGCGGCTCAGGCGGTGGTGGTGATCCACGAGATGGTGCAGCCGGTGCGCCTGTTGCAAGCGGTGCGGCGTCTGCTCAAGCCAGGGGGGCGGTTTTTGCTGGTGGACTGGGTGCGCGCCCCACTTAGCCTCTATTTCGATGCGGCCACAGAAGCCCAACTGTTTCAGATGGAAACATCCCTAGACACCTTGGTGGATCAGTTTACCCACTTCTACGAGCACAACCGCTTCAGCGCTGAGGACTTGGCCTGGCTGTTGGAGAAGGTTGGCTTGAGAGTGGTGGCGCAAGAGCTCTACGGGCAAAATCGCTTTGTGCGCCTTGTGGCGGAAAAGCCCTAGAGGACTTCAGGGATCCGCCGCTCGGCCTGCACCTGGGCAAACACCTGCACCTCGGTGCTCATTTTGCGCAGTTGGCGGGCCAACTTAATGGCCTTGTCGCGGGGGAGAGGGGGGCTCACCACCGCCGGCAGGCAGCGCAACAGCGGCTTCAGGGCCGTCTTGGGCAGCCGCGCATAAAACGCCAAGGTGGAGAGGATCTCGTCTTCAAAGTAGGGGTTGCGGTATTCCAAAAGCCGCACTTGATAGAGTTCCGGCGGCAGAGGGCGTCCCTGGGCCAGGCGAATCAGGGATCCCACCGTCCCCATCACGTATAGACGATCCCCCCGCTTCAACAGGGTCTCGCCCTCTTTCTGCCAGATCTTGGGAAAAACACAGGGCCGGCCCGGTCGGGAGTGATGCAGCAAGATCGCCAGGTCGTAATCCTGGGCCAGTTGCCGTAGGGATAGCCCCAGGTAAGGGTCATGGGCCGAGACCTCCAGCAGCGTCACCAGCAGCGTTTCCCCGTCCCAAGTCAAGGTGCCGTAAACGGATCCCACCAACGCTGCCGTAGCAAAAGCCCGCGCCCCCAGGGCCGTGGTGCTGTAGCTGGTTCCCAGCGTCTGCAGATGCCGCTGCATCCGCGCCGCCAGCTCAGGATCCGTGACCCGCAAAATGGTGCGGATCCCAGGTTGCAGGCTGTGGGCGGTCAGGGCGGTCTCGAGGTTGGTGAGATCGTCAGGCGTCGTGCAGATCAAAGAGCGGCTGCTTTGGATGCGAGCCTGTTGCAGCGTGCTGGCCAAGGCGTAGTTGCCCCGGATCACCACCGCCCCCTCCCGTTCCGTCGCCGCCAGCAGGGGATTGTCGCTGTCGGGCTCCACAACCACCACCTCATAGCCCATTTGCCGCAACAACTGTAGCACCAAGTAGCTCAGCCGTCCCAACCCCGCGATCACCACGTGATCCGCTTTGGGCATACGGGCGGCCCGGCCCAAGCCAAAGCGGCTGCTCACCAACTTGTCGGTCACCAATCCGTAGATCAACCCCACCAGGGCAGCCCCCACCAAGGTCATGACCACCGCCACCACCTTCACCCCTAGAGGGGTCTCCGCCTGCTGAAAAGCCTCGATGTCCCCATACCCCCCCGTCAACACCACGATGGTCAGCAACAGCCCGTCAACCACGGATTTACCGATAGCTCTAAAGTTAAGGATCCCCAGCACCAGCATGGCTCCCAAGGTGAAGGTGAGGGTGCGCACGATGGGCTTGACCTGCAGCAGTCCCTGCAGGCTTCTGCGCAGCCAAGATAGGAGCTGCCTGAACGAGTTGCCTCGCTGTTGTTGTCGTTTGTCTTGCACCTGTCCGCTGGCCCAGCGTTGTGCCCGCGAAGAGCCGCGCCGCCCGTTGCGCTCCAACAGGTGCAGATAGGATCTGGGGTCGCAGATCACCAAAATGCGATCCCCCTCCAGCAGCTCTGCCTCGTGGTCGAAATCGTCGAAAACCCGAGACTCGGAAAAGTCGGACAGCCCGTCCACCGGGTAGTGAAACAGCACCCGCGCCCGAAAGGTTTCCTCCAGTTCCGAGAGGGGCATGTGCAGCAGACGGGAGTTGTAGCCGATGGTCAGCTCCACCACGTTCCAGAGGGTGGTCTCTTGGGGAGCGCCAAAATAAAGCGGATTCGCCAGCTCCGGCGGCAGCGTGGCCGGCTGAGCCTCTAACTGGGGCAACTCGAAGTAGCCGACAAATTCGTCCGAGACAGCTTTCAGAGCAAAGGCCGGCGCAGCCAAGGCAGCCACCGACAGGGAAAAATGCTGCGGCAAAATCGAGTCCAGGTAGCGGGCAAGGCCGGTGTTAAACAGACGAGAGACAATGCGCACCTGCGGGTTGAGATCCCGAATCAAGAGAGCCAGCTCGAAGTTGGCTTGGTCGTTGTCCTCCACAAGCAATGCCACCTTGATCCGCTCGATCCCAGCCCGGCGCAACACCTCCGGCTGATGGGGATCCCCCTCTAGGTATTGCCACTGCTCTTTTAATAAAGAAGGCCGCGGGCCGGGAGCCACCACCACCGCGCGCTGTCCAAAGTCTTCCAGAATCTGCAGCGTCAACGCTGCCAAGTCGTTGTAGCCACAGACCAGGATGAAAACACCCGGATCCCGGCCATTGTCCTGCAGTTGCTCATCCAGCCATTGATGAGAAAGGGATCCCACCATACTCCACCACCTACCCTGCTCCCTTTATACCCAAGGCAGGTCTAGAACCCCGCCCTACCCAAAATATTCCGGTAAGGGATCCCCTTGCCCGGCCAGCCGCGATGAGAAGCGACCTTGGCTCTTGTTTCCAGCGAGAGTTGGCGGATCTTGGGCCAAACGGTTCAAAGATGAGAACGACTCCCAACAGCTTGACTCGGTACTCAGGATCCTCTATCATTGCCCCAGAGCAAAGTTCTTGAATAAAAATCTCAATAAGCTTGGCCTAGAGAAGGGTCAAAAGGCCGGCATTTGAGGGAACTGCCCTGATTCAGGGAGGGGGTTTTCAAGTGCTTTCTCGGGTAAAGGCATTGCTGACTGGGTCAATGCAGCAGCCTTTCTTGAAATGTTTTTGAGTTTAGGAGTTGGGTATGCGCTTATCGCGACGGCAACTGGTCAGCGGAGCCGCGCTGGGCTCTGTAGCCTTGGCGGCAGGCTTGCTGGGGCGTCCGGCCCGCGGCGCCAACCGGGAGGTGAACCTCTACACCTCTCGGCACTACGGCACCGATGAAAAATTGTACGACCTCTTCAAACAGAAAACGGGCATTACTGTCAATTGGGTGCAGGGCAACGCCGACGAGATCGCCCAGCGCATCCGCAGCGAGGGATCCAACAGCCCTGCCGATATCTTTATGACCGTAGATATTGCCCGGCTGTGGCGCGCCCAGAACGAAGGCCTGTTTCAGCCCATCCAGTCCGAGACGCTCTCTAAGAACATCCCGGAATCGCTGCGGGATCCGGAAGGCTACTGGTTTGGCCTAACCAAGCGGGCGCGGGTGATCATGTACAACAAAGACAAGGTGGATCCCAAGGAGCTCTCCACCTACGAAGATCTGGCCAACCCCAAGTGGCGGGGCAAGGTGCTCACCCGCTCCTCCAGCAATGTGTACAGCCAATCTCTGACGGCTTCCATCATCTTGGCGCACGGGATCCCAGAAACCGAACAGTGGGCGCGGGGCTTGGTGGCCAACTTCGCCCGCCCGCCGGAAGGGGGAGACATTGATCAAATCAAAGCCGTGGCCGCTGGCGTGGGGGATGTGGCCCTAGCCAACACCTACTACCTGGCGCGTTTGATCAAATCCGACAATCCTGAAGATCGGGCCGTAGCCGAAAAGATCGGCGTCTTCTTTCCCAACCAACAGGATCGCGGCACCCACGTCAACATCAGCGGCGCCGGCATTCTGAAAACAGCTCCCAACAAAGAGGCCGCCATCCAGTTTCTGGAGTTCCTCTCCGGCCCGGAGGCGCAGGCCATCTTTGCCCAGAGCAACAACGAATACCCGGTGCTGCCGGGGGCAGAGATCGACTCGGTGGTGGCCAGCTTTGGCACCTTCAAGGAAGACACGATCAACGCCGCCAGCATTGGCCGCGTTACCCCCGATGCCCTGAAAGTGATGGATCGGGCCGGTTGGCGATGAAAAGCGCCGGGGCTGCCAAGAGCTTTCTTCTTGGCTCCCCGGTTGCAGCCCCAAAGCAGGATCAAGTCCCAAGTTTGAGTCTTGAGACTTAGCTTCTTTGTTTTTTCCTAAGATTTGCCTGACAATTGGGAAACAGTACGGTGAAGAAAAAGTTTTTGCCAGCTCTCAGGGATTTCAGCTGCAATTGATGGAAAAGTTAGCTTGGCTAAATCTGGGTAAACGCTTTGACCATTCTCTCAAGAGAGCTTGGACGCGCTGGTTCAGCGGTTGGACGTTGCTGACCTTAGCCCTGACGGGCTTAATTTTGATTCCCACTCTGACGGTTCTCCTCAGCCTTTTTGCCGATGAGCGGCAGGTTTGGGAGCACCTGGCCGACACGGTCTTGGGGCTGTATGTGCGCAACAGCCTGCTGATGATGGTGGGGGTGGCGCTGGGAGTCATCCTGGTGGGCAGCGGCACTGCCTGGCTGGTGACAATGTGCGAATTCTGGGGGCGGGCCTGGCTGGAGTGGATGCTGGTGTTGCCCCTGGCGGCTCCCACTTATGTGTTGGCCTACGCTTACACTGACTTTTTGCAAGTAACCGGCGGCTTCCAGACCTGGCTGCGGCGGGTTGCCGGCTGGGGGATCGGCGACTACTGGTTCCCCAACATTCGCTCCTTGTGGGGGGCGATCCTGCTGCTCGTCCTCACCCTCTACCCCTATGTGTATCTCTCGGCGCGGCTGGCCTTCCAGGAACAGTCGGTGGTCTGTTTGGAGGTGAGCCGCTCCTTGGGCTACGGACCCTGGGCCAGCTTTTTCCGGGTGGCCTTGCCCTTGGCCCGGCCGGGGATCGTGGCCGGCTGTCTGCTGGCTTTGATGGAGACCCTGAACGATTTCGGCACCGTCAGCTATTTTGGGGTCGATACCTTTACTACCGGCATCTACCGCACCTGGACAGCTCTGGGCAATCCGGTGGCAGCAGCTCAGCTTTCAGCGCTGCTGTTGCTGTTGGTGTTGCTACTGATGGCCCTGGAGCAATTTTCCCGCCGGCGGGCGCGCTACTATCGCCAAGGATTCAAGCCAAACCCAAGTCGTTATCCCTTGCACGGGATCCGGGGGGTGGGAGCGTGGCTGGCCTGTGGGATCCCGATTGGGCTGGGCTTCGTTATCCCTGCCCTGATCCTGCTCCATATGACCCTGCGCCAGGGGGAATTGGGCCGCCGCTTTTGGAGCTACGCCCAGAACAGCTTTCTCCTCTCGACGATCACGGCGGTGATCGCCGTCTTGGTGGCAGTGGCGGTGCTGTACGGTCTGCGGCTGCAGCGGGCCTGGGGCCTGCGGCTGGCGGTGCGGCTATCTTCCCTGGGCTACGCGCTACCGGGCGTGGTGATTGCAGTAGGAGTTCTGATTCCCCTGGGGCAACTGGATCAACTGCTGAGCTACTTGCGGCAGGCGCTCTTTCAACAGCCGCCCGGTCTGGTGATCAGCGGCACTATTTTAGCGTTGGTGTTTGGCTATCTGGTGCGCTTTTTGGCGGTGGCTCTGTCCACCGTCGAGGCGACGCTAGCGCGCATTCCTCCCAGCCTGGACGAGGCAGCCCGCAGCTTGGGGCAGGGATCCCTGGGCACCCTGTGGCGGGTGCACCTGCCCCTGATGGGGGGCGGGATCCTGGGAGCGATGCTGCTGGTGTTTGTAGATGTGATGAAGGAGCTGCCGGCCACGATGGTGCTACGCCCCTTCAACTTCGATACCTTGGCCGTCCACACCTACCGCATGGCTGCCGACGAACGCCTGGCCGAGGCCGGCGCCCCCGCCTTGGCGATTGTCCTGGTGGGGATTTTGCCGGTGATCCTGCTCAACGCCCAGATAGCCCAGCGACGCAATCTAGGCTCCTCAAATAAAACGTCTCCCTACGTCCTTCCCTAACTCCCCTCTCCCTCTGGGAGAGGGGTTGGGGGTGAGGGTACCTCTGGGAGAGGGGTTGGGGGTGAGGGTGGGAGAGAAGTTTATAGGGCCTCAGCTCCGGCAACTACCTCCAGGATCTCCTGGGTGATAGCCGCCTGCCGAGCTTTGTTGTAGGCAAGGCCCAGTGTGCGGATGAGTTCGCTGGCGTTGTCGCTGGCATTGTTCATGGCCGTCATGCGGGCCGCCAACTCGCTGGCCGCTGCTTCCTGCAAAGCCCGCAACAACTGGTTGTTCAAGTACAGCGGCAGCAGCGCGTCCAAAATCTGCACCGGATCCTGCTCGAAGATCATGTCTGGCGGCGGGGCTGAGACAGGAGCAACGATCTTGCTGCGCTCGACCGTGAACTCTCCCCCCCGCACCAGCAGGTTAAAAATCTCGTCGTCGCGGGCAGCCAGGCGCGTGGGATCCAGAGGTAGCAGCGATTGCACCACCGGACGGGAGCTGATCAGCGAGACAAAGCGGGTGTAGATCAGCTCCACCTTGTCTACTTTCTCGGACAGGAAAGCGGAGAGGAGCTGATCCCCTATTTGCGCAGCTTCCGCCGCCGTAGGAATCTGCGACAAGTTCACGTAGGTCTTGGCAATGGGAGCGGAGCGGCGCTGAAAATACTGCACCACCTTGCGGCCCACCAGGTAAAGCTGCACCTGCAGCCCCGTCTCCTGCAGCTCGCGCACCCGCTCCTCGGTGCGCTTGATAACGTTGGCATTGTAAGCACCGCACAGGCCCCGATCCCCAGCCACCACCAACAGGCCCACCGTTTCAATGGGCCGCTGCTTCAGCAGAGGCAACTCGACATTTTCCAGCCGCAACCGCGTTTGCAGCCGATAGAAAACCTGGGCTAGGCGGTCGGCAAAGGGACGGGTGGCCATCACCTGCTCCTGGGCCCGTCGCACCCGCGCTGCCGCCACCAGGCGCATGGCCTCTGTAATCTTGCGGGTATTTTTCACCGCCTTGATGCGATCGCGAATCCGCTTTAGGTTTGCCATAACCGATTCCCTCTGCTGTGGTTACTGGATGGGGATCCCCAAAGCAGGGATCCCCGGCAACTAAGCCGCCTTGGCCAGGAAGCTCTGTTTGAACTCCGTGATGGCGGTTTTCAAGATCTCTTCCGCCTCTTCAGTGAGTTGCTTGGTGGAGAGGACGATCTCGCCATACTTGGGATGGGTGGTGCCCAAGTAGGACAGCAGGCCCTGCTTGAAGCTGGAGACTTTCTCCACCGGAATGTCGTCCAAATACCCCCGCGTCCCGGCGTAGATAATCGCCACCTGCTGATCCAAAGACAGGGGCGAATATTGCGGCTGCTTGAGGATCTCCTGCAGCCGTTGGCCGCGGGCCAATTGCTTCTGGGTGGCCTCGTCCAGATCAGAGGCAAATTGGGCAAAGGCTTCTAGATCGCGAAATTGCGCCAGTTCCACCTTGATCGAGCCGGCCACTTTCTTCATCGCCTTGGTCTGGGCCGCCGAGCCGACGCGGCTGACAGAGATGCCAACGTTGATGGCCGGGCGAATGCCGGCGTTGAACAGATCCGACTCCAAGAAGATCTGCCCATCGGTGATGGAGATAACGTTGGTGGGAATATAGGCCGACACGTCGTTGGCCTGGGTTTCCACAATCGGCAGCGCCGTCATGGATCCCTCGCCCAGCCGGCTGTTCAGCTTGGCCGCCCGCTCCAGCAGCCGCGAGTGCAGATAGAACACATCCCCTGGGTAGGCTTCCCGACCGGGCGGACGCCGCAACAGCAGCGACATCTGCCGGTAGGCCACCGCCTGCTTGGAGAGGTCGTCGTAGACCACCAAAGTGTGCTTACCCTGGTACATAAAGTACTCGGCAATGGTGGCGCCACAATAGGGGGCCAACCACTGCAGCGGTGCCGGGCTGTCAGCGCCGGCAGCCACCACAATGCTGTAGTCCATCGCCCCTCGCTCGGTCAGGATGCCCACCACCTGGGCGATGGTGCTCTGCTTCTGGCCAATGGCTACGTAGATGCAGATCACATCCTGCCCTTTCTGGTTCAGGATCGTGTCCACGGCAACGGTGGTCTTGCCGGTTTGGCGGTCGCCGATGATCAGCTCCCGCTGCCCCCGCCCGATGGGGATTAGAGCGTCAATGGCGGTGATGCCGGTTTGCAGAGGCTCGTACACGGAGCGGCGATCGATAATGCCGGGGGCCGGGGACTCAATGAGGCGCGTCTCGGTGCAGTGAATCGGCCCTTTGCCGTCGATGGGATTGCACAGGGGATCCACCACGCGGCCCAGCAGGGCTTCCCCTACAGGGATGCTGGCAATTCTGCCCGTGGCTTTGACGGTGGATCCTTCTTGGATGTTGCGCCCGGAGCCGATCAACACTGCGCCGACGTTGTCTTCTTCTAGGTTAAGGGCAATACCGGTGGTGCCATCCTCAAATTCCAACAGTTCGCTGGCCATCACCTTCTCCAGGCCGTAGATGCGGGCAATGCCGTCTCCCACCTGCAGGACGGTACCGACATTGGAGATCTGCATCTCCTGGTTATACTGTTCGATCTGCTGCTTGATGATGGTACTGATCTCGTCTGGGCGAATCGTAGGCATAGCAGTCCTCTCAACGGAATAGGAAGGGATCCAAAAAAATCATTGAGGAAAACGCTGGGCCAATTTAGGCCAACTGCAGCGCCAGCCGGCGCAACTGGCCGCGCAAGCTGAGGTCGATCACCTGGGATCCGATCTTGATGATCACCCCACCCAGCAACGTGGGATCTTGGGCAATCTGGAGCTCCACACCCCTGGCCTGCGTGAAGTCTCTTACCCGCTCGCGGATCGACTGCTGTTGCGCTTCCGTCAGGGGTACCGCCGTGGTCACCTCGGCCAGGACGATATTTTGGAGCTTCCGCTGCAGCTCCAAGAACCGCCGGCAGACGGCCTCGAGGAACATGATACGGCGACGGTCGCTCAACAGCTTAAGAGCATTCAGCAGCAGGGGGTGGATCTGGTCGGCAAACACCTGCTGCAGCAGGTTTTTCTTGGCTTCCGCCTTGATCAGGGGGCTGGCGAGGAATTGGCCCAGCTCCGGCGTGGCCTGCAGAACCGCGGCCATGAAACGGATGTCGGCCTCAAAGGTATCCATTAGCCCCTGAGCAGAGGCAAGAGAAACCAGGGCTTCGGCGTAGGGATCGACCGCCTTGGCGGCCATGGTGCGGCTGATCATGCTTTTCTCTTCCTCCTCCTTAGCGGGCAATCATCTGGATCCCTTGTTCGATCAGGCGCTGGTGAACCTGCTCGCTGAGGTGCTGCGGCAGCTCCTGCTCCACCTTGCGCAGGGCTTGGCGCACGATCTGGCGGCGCAGCTCCTGGACAATTTGCTCTTGTTCAGCAGAGAGATCCCTTTCGGCGTTGGCGCGCAGCCTCTCGATCTCCCGCTCCGCCTGCTGCAACAGCTCCTGCCGGCGGGCTTCCGCATTGGCCTCCGCCTGTTTGCGAATGCGCTCCGCCTCCTGCTGGGCCTGCGCCAGCTTTTGTTGTTCTTCCGCCAGCCTCTCGATCGCCTCCTGCTTGCGCTGCTCCGCCTGGCGCAGCTCCTCGAGGATGCCTTCTCGCCGCTTGGCCAGAGCTTCCCCCACCACCCGGCGCCCCAAAATGTACAGCAAGGTGAGGATGATGGCGATGTTGATTAAGTTGCTTTCCAGAATCGCATCCAAGAGCCCCTTTTCTGGGGATACTTCCGCGGCTTCTGCCATGGCCAAAAGCCAAGCGGGCATCAGGCTCCACACCAGCATCACGCGCTACTCCCAAGGAATGTTCAACCGGCCACTTAACGGGCGCTGCCCAACAGCTTCTCGGTGATCTGGGCGGCAATGGCATCCACTTGCTGCTGCAGTTGTTCGAGCGCCGTCTGCTTTTCCTGCTCAACTTGCCGCCGCGCCGCCTCCAGCTTGGCTTGGATCTCCGTCTGGGCTGCCGCCAGCTTCTCCGCACGGATGCGGGCTGCAGCCGCTTCCGCCTCGGCGATCACCTGCTGCGCCTGTAGGCGGGCCTTGCCGATCTCAGCCTCGTACTGGCGGGTCAGAGCCATCGCCTTGTCCAACCGCTCCTGGGCCTCCGCCTGGGTGGTGCGGATGTAGTCGTTGCGGCTGTCGATGACCCGAGTAACCGGCTCGTAGAAAAGGGAGTTGAGCACGGCCACCAGCAGCAGAAATTGGACGGCAATGATGGGCAAGGTGGCATCCAGATCGAAGAGGCCATTTTTCTCGGCAGCTTCGACGGCCAACAAAGTTGAACAAATCATGAGGCCGCACCAACAGAAACAGGATCTGAGATCGAGCAGGGAAGGGGGGCAAGACCCCAGCTCTCGGCCTGGGCCGCCCCCAGAGGCATTAGGCGAAGGGGTTGGCAAACAAAAGTACCAGTGCCACCACCAAGCCGTAGATGGTCAACGCTTCCATGAAGGCCAGGCTGACCAGCAGGTTGCCGCGGATTTTATCTTCTGCTTCCGGCTGACGGGCCAGCCCTTCCATAGCGGCGGCGGCAGCATTCCCCTGGCCCAGCCCCGGGCCCAGGGATCCCAGGCCAATTGCCAGAGCGGCAGACAAAACAGAAGCAGCAGAGGTTAACGGATCCATAGTGAGATGCTCCTTGTCAGTACAAAACAGAGGGTTGACACGAACGCAACAGCGCTTTGAGCGTCGAGGTGATCTGGCTTGATATTTAACCGATCGCCTCTTTGTCGGCGGCCTCTCGGCCCCAACAAACCTTACCAGAGAAGGGATCCCTTGCAACGACCCATTGGAGAGGTTTTGAGAGCTGGGCTCTGAACTCGGCGGCTGGCTCAACTCCTGGGTCAATCGTGGTGATCCCCACCCCCATGACCTTCCAGCGCCTCTCCAATGTAAGCTGCCGAGAGCGTCGCGAAGATCAAAGCCTGAATGGCCCCTGTAAACAGGAACAGGATCATCACCGGCACCGGGATCAACAACGGCACCAGCAACACCAACACCGCGATCACCAGCTCCTCTGCCAAGATGTTGCCGAACAGACGGAAGCTCAGCGAGAGAGGTTTGGTGAAATCTTCCAGGACGTTGATGGGCAACAGAACCGGCGTGGGCTCGATGTACTTTTTAAAGTAAGCCAGCCCACGCTTGCTAATGCCGGCTACAAAATACATGACGCTGGTGAGCAGCGCCAAGCCGGCGGTGGTGTTGATGTCGTTGGTGGGAGAGGCCAGCTCTCCTTCCGGCAGGGGAATCAGCTTCCAGGGGAAGAGGTTGCCCATCCAGTTGGAGACAAAGATGAACAAGAACAAGGTGCCAACATAGGGCACCCAGGGCCGGAAGTTGCGCTCGCCAATCTGGGCGCGGGCAATGCTTTGCACAAATTCCAGGGCATACTCAACGAAGTTTTGCAGGCCAGCCGGCTCCC
This sequence comes from Synechococcus sp. OH20, assembly GCF_047502685.1. Taxonomy (NCBI): domain Bacteria; kingdom Bacillati; phylum Cyanobacteriota; class Cyanophyceae; order Synechococcales; family Synechococcaceae; genus Synechococcus; species Synechococcus sp. OH20. The sequence continues at coordinate 68,376 of NZ_JANSIQ010000059.1, forward strand.
GCTGCAGTTGACGAGTCCCCAACAGCACCACGGCCAAGATCAGGGCGATGGCGATCCAACTGGCAATCAAAACCTGCCCGTGAACGGTGAATTTGCCCAGGTGCCAATAGAGGTGATGGCCGACCTCAAGTTCTGCTAGAAGAGGAGGAGAGGAGAAGAACAGGTTCATGGGCATCACGCAGAAGAGGATAAACGAGTCAGCGTCTGGACAAGATGAATGAGCAGGGCGACCTTGTAGGTCATGAACCCCAAAAAAATAGGCAAAATCTGTAAAGACTTCACCTGAGTGGCCAGGACGATCAGCCCGACAAACAGAGCCAAGCGCGTCACTCCCAGCCGGCTGCGACTTTTGCCCAGCTCCGCAACACCACGGCCCAGCATGCGCAGATAGACTACGCCAACGATTGCTCCGAGCAAGTAGTTGGCCGCCACCCCTGGGGAGTAGACCAGGGCCACTCCCACAGCGATGGCCAGACTCACGCCCAAGGTAACCACCACCAGCCATAGCTGCAGCGCTTCATAGCTCCTGCCAGCCATTGTCGCCTTCTCCCCCGAACCCGCTTCGCCCGGAGCAAGCGACGGCTGCGACGCACTCTGGCAGCCTAAATCCTCCTCCTGCTGGGACGGAGGCGGCGCCTCCTCTAGGGGAGGCAAAGGCTTGGGCTTCCACGGGGTCGCCTTCCAACGGGCAGGACTGTGGGAGAGAAGTCGGGAAGAACGTGCCATGGGAATGAGGTCACCACCTCTGAGGATCTGGCCTTAACCCAAAATAACACGACTAAGTAACAATACTTAACGAGTTGGGCCGGGCCAGGACGGGATGGAACCTTACAATCATCGCCTCGAAAGACGACTAGCCCTTCGACAGACGGAGATGTTCCTCTAAGAATCTACCACCTTCGCGGATCGGCAACGGCAAAAATGGAAAACTTTCTGAAAGCCCTCGGATGTAAAGTTTTGCCTAAGGTGGCCGAGAAGCTGCAATATTCTGTTACCTCCTGTTGTTTTGAGGTGGATCCCGCCGACCCTGCCGCTCTATATACTATGGGGCAGTGAGAAGAAAGGGCGAGGATGATCCCCGTGAGTTGGCTGGTCAAGGCGATCTGGGTGGACTACAGCTTGGCCGTGGCGCTGACGGTGGTGCTGCCGTTGGCTCTCCTAATTTGGGCTTTTGCGGTGGGGTTACGTCCTCTGATTCAGCTCTTGATCGTTTACTGGCGGGTGTCCAGCCTCTTGGCGGTGACGGTGTATTTGATGATTGGTGGCCTGCCCATCAGCTTCTTGAGCGGGGCGATGGCGCGGCTCTTGATCCCGGTCTGCCTGTGGTTCTGGCGAGATTGGAGCACTGCTCTCAGGCAGTCGAGAAGCTGGGCGGCACGAGCTTTTTTGCTCTGGCGGTGGGCTGTAACCGGTTACATGGGGGCCGGGATCCTCTTTTCGGGGGCCTTCGTGCCCTGCGCCTTCCGGGCTTCTCTATCGGCGGAGTGTCGAGCTTGGCTTGAGCCGCCGCTGGGGTTTCGAGAGATTTTCCATCCCAATGTGCCGCCGGAGCTGCTGGGGAGCGTGGGGGCGTGGGGCTTGGTGGCCTACCTGCTCTATAGCGTTTACTTTGTCTGGCGGCTGCGGCCCGGTGCAGACAAGGGGGAGCTGGCATGAGTGCTTTGCCCTGGCCGCTGGCCTTGGAGCGCTACAGCCAGGCTCACCCCCAGGAGGTGCTGCGGGTAGAGGTAGAAAGCGAGGGGGAAGTTGATTTGGTGCTGATCTACCGCGGCTACAGCAGCTCCCTGCGCCGGCCCACACCCCCCGATCCGGAAGTGGCGGTGATCCCTCCCCAGGCTCGCTTTTTGCAGTTGGAGCGCCTGAGCGCCCCCTATCACCCTGAGCGCTCGCAGGTTTTGGCCCTCTACCGCAACTGGGAAGAGCTGAGAGCTTGGCTGGCCCAGGCTGGGATCCCAGTGGCCGAGTGAGCAATTCCCGGTCTCAGCGCCCCACTGGGCTGGGTTGCCGCTGCAGGATGGTGTATTCTGCCGGCTGCAAGAGCGAGCGCCCTGTCATCTCGGCAGGTTGAGGCAGACCTAAGATCTCCAGAAGGGTGGGGGCCACGTCGGCCAGGGTGCCGTCGGAGCGCAGCTTGACGTTGCCGCCGCGACTGGGGATTTTGCGCTTTTCCCCCTCCACCAGGATGCAGGGGACGGGGTTGGTGGTGTGGGCGGTCCAAGGGTTGCCCTGCTCGTCCCACATCAGCTCGGCGTTGCCGTGATCCGCCAAGATTAAGGTGGTACCCCCCGCATCCACCACCGCCGCCAGCAGACGGCCCAGGCAGCGATCCACCGTCTCCAGCGCCCGCACGGTGGCCTCGAAGTTGCCGGTGTGGCCCACCATGTCGGGATTGGCATAGTTGAGCACCACCAGGCTGTATTCGCGGCGGGCGATAGCTTCGATAGCCTTGTCGGTCACCTCCACCGCCGACATCTCCGGCATCTGGTCGTAGGTGGCCACCAGCGGGCTTGGCACCAAGATGCGATCTTCGCCGGGAAAGGGCTGCTCGATGCCGCCGTTGAAGAAGTAGGTGACGTGGGCGTACTTTTCCGTCTCGGCAATGCGCAACTGCTTGAGGCCGGCCTCGCTCACCACTTGGCCCAGCAGGTGATCCAGGTTCTGGGGCTTAAAGAGCACCTGCACCGGCAAGGTTGGATCGTACTGCGTCATGGTGATAAAGGTGAGATCCGGAATCAGACGGCGCTGGAAACCGGAAAAGTCAGGGCAGACGAAGGCTTGGGTGAGCTGGCGGGCGCGATCCGGGCGGAAGTTGAAGAAGATGACTGCATCTCCCGGCTGCACCGCCCCCGGAGCCAAGCGAGTGGGGGGAATAAACTCGTCGGTAACATCCTGGGCGTAAAAGTCTTCCATCACCTCAGCAGCGCTGCGGCCACAGCCAGGGCCGTCTTCCGTCAGGATCTCGTAGGCCTTCTGGGTGCGCTCCCAACGGCGATCCCGATCCATGGCGTAGTAGCGGCCACTCAGGGTGGCGATGACGCCATTGCCCAGCCATTGCAGCTCTTTTTCCAGGGCGGCCAGAACCCTGGCCCCGTCGCGAGGCAAGGTATCGCGGCCATCGGTGATGGCGTGGACATAGGCCGGGATCCCAGCCTGGGCCGCCAACTTAAGCAAGCCATAGAGATGGTCGATGTGGGAGTGAACCCCCCCCTCAGAGCAGAGGCCGATGAAATGAAAACGGCCCCCTCGCTCTTTGAGTTGGCAACACACCTCCAGCAAGAGGGGCTCCTGGAAGAGGGATCCCGTCTCGATGGCGTCGCTGATACGCACCAATTCTTGCGGTACCACCCGCCCTGCCCCCAACGTCAGATGCCCGACTTCAGAGTTGCCCATCTGTCCTGCCGGCAGGCCCACAGCTCGACCTGAGGCTTGCAGCAGAGCATGGGGATAGGCAGCCCAAAGGCTATCCAGGACAGGGGTTTGGGCAGCCAGCACCGCGTTGCCATCGAGAGCGTCCCGATAACCCCAGCCGTCCAGGATTACCAGAACCACAGGTGCTACCGATTGCGAATCCATGAAATGGCCTCTCGTTTTTAAGACATAATACCAGCCCCGGCAACACGATACCGGATCTTACATGTGTGCTCAAGATTTCTATATTTCAATCTCCTTTTGAGAGAATAACGAGAGGCTTATAAAAGCATGATGAGCCTTTAAGCCCAACCCATCTGAACAACTGTGCCTCAGTCAAGAGTATTTCTGCGGATGGAATTGCAGAGGGAATCCCCAGGAGCTGGGCTACAAGCGTTTGCGCAGAGAATCCGAGCGGCGCTTGGCAATGGCATTCTGGGGATCCAACTTCAGGGCAGTTTCGTAAGCTTCCAGGCTTGGGCCATAGAGATTTTTCTTCTCATAGGCATGGGCCAGGTTGTTCCAAGCGGTCACATAGCCGGGATCCGCTGCCACTGCATCTTTGTAGTAGCGGATGGCCAGGTCGTATTGCCCCTGGCTGAAGTAGGCAAAACCGAGGGCGTTGCAGACGGGGGGAATGTTCTCCCCAGCCACCTCTAGAGCTTTTTTAAGCTGGACGATGGCCTGGTCGTAGAGACGCTTTTGCAGATAGACGCTGCCCAACTCGTAGTGCTCCTGTGGGGATCCCTTGCCTTTGCTCAGGCGAGGCTGGAGCTGCCGGATGACTTTTTCCTGGGCCCGCACCCGCAGCACCTCACGCAGGACGAAGTAGCCTGCCACGCTGAGGATACTGGCCAAAGCCACCAGGTACAGGAGGGGAGCGTTGACGCCCATTTTTGCCTACTCCACTTGCCTATCCAGATTTGGCTTGCCGACGTTACGCCTGCAGGTGAGCCTCGATGAACCAAAGATCTTTGTCGATCTGGCGGGAGATCTCGGTAAACAGGTCGGCGGTGTCGGCATCCCCCAGTTCGGTGGTGCGGTCGATGTTGCGGCGGACAGCAGCCGCATACTGGCCGTAGCGGGCCGCCAAAGCCTGCAGGTGAGTCCGCCCCTCCTCAGCCGTTAGGTCGTATTCGGGCAAGTTCGAGGTTTGGGCGACGATGCGAGCGGTACCGCGGGCGATGCCCCCCAGAGCCGTAATCCGCTCCGCCAGCATGTCTACGTAGTTCTCCAGGGTGCCGGCAAAGGTGTCAAACATCTCGTGCAGGGCGATGAAGTTCATGCCTTTGACGTTCCAATGGGCCTGCTTCACCTGGGTTTTCAGATCCAGCGCGTCCGCCAAGGACTGGTTGAGCAACTCCACCAGTTGCGCGCGGGCCTCGGCCGGCAAGTCGATCTGGGTGGGGTAGAGACGGGTTTTTGCGGCGGTAACCATAGCCAACCTCCTAAGTTGTGTCTCCATTATCCGGGATCCGCTGTGAGGATCCCCAACTCAGCCCATACTAACACAAACTCATAATGAGTATGAGTTAATGAGCGCTTACTTGCCGATGCAGAAGCGGCTGAAGATCTGATCCAGCACTGCTTCGGAGATCTCCTCGCCGGTGATCTGGCCAAGGGCGTGCAGGGCGTCGCGCAGGTCGATGCTCCAGAAATCGAGGGGGAGCTGCGCCTGCATAGCCTGAACTACCTGTTCCAGGCTGGCTTGGGCCTGGCGGAGGGCGGCGGCCTGGCGCTGGTTAAGGCTCACCTCCAGGTTGGGCTGGGGCCGTCCCTGGGTGACAAGCTGCTCCAGGGCCTCTTCCAGCTCCGGGATCCCTTGGCCTTGGGCGGCGACGGCGGGGACGCGGTGGGTAATCTCGGCGGGGAGGGGGATCCCGTCAGGGGGGGCGAGGTCGGTTTTGTTGATGACCAAGATGAGAGGGCGGTGGCGAATGGACTCGTAGATGGCGGCGTCGGCATCCGTCCAGCCGGCCTGGGCGTCGATGACCAGCAGCAGCACATCGGCAGCTTGGGCTAGGCGTTGGGAGCGCTCCACCCCCAGCCGTTCCACGGGATCGTCGGTGGCGCGAATGCCGGCAGTATCCAGGAGCTGGACGGGGATCCCTCTCACCACCAACTGGGATTCCACCACGTCGCGGGTGGTGCCGGGCAGGTCGGTGACGATGGCGCGGTCTTGGCCCGACCAGGCGTTGAGCAGGCTGGACTTGCCGACATTGGGCCGTCCGACGATGGCCACTTTCACCCCGGTGCGCAGCAGTTGCCCCCGCTCGGCGGTGGCCAGCAGGGCCTGCATCTGGGCCTGGATGGCTTGCAGCCGGGCCTGCCAAGCGGGAACATCCAGAGGGGGCAGATCCTCTTCAAAGTCGATGCGCGCCTCGATCTCGGCCAATAAGCCCAGCAGCTCCTGGCGCAGGGCGCGGATGGACTGTCCCAATTTGCCCTGCAGCCCCGCCAGCGCCATCTGGGCTGCCTGCGGGGAGCGAGCCGCCACCAGATCGGCCACACTTTCGGCCTGGGTGAGGTCGATGCGTCCATTCAAGAAAGCGCGCAGGCTGAACTCCCCCGGCTGCGCCAGCCGTGCTCCCTGGCGCAGGCACTGCTGCAGCGTGGACTGAACCACCATGATGCCGCCGTGACAATGCAGCTCCACCACGTCCTCATGGGTGTAGGAGCGGGGGGCCTGCATCCAGACGGCTAGGGCCTCATCCAACCGCTGGCCCTTCTCATCGTGGATCCAGCCGTAGAGGAGGCGATGGCTCTCCCAGGTGGCGTTGCGGCGGGCGGGGGTAAAGATGGCCTGGGCAATGGCCAAAGCCCGCGAGCCGGAAAGGCGTACAATGCCAATGCTGCCCTGCTCGGGCACCACAGCGGTGGCAATGGCAGCAATGGTGTCGGCCAGGGGTGCAGTTAGATCCATATGTAACAAGGAATGCGCTATGCCTTGGTTCCCTGGAAGCGGCAGGTGGTACCTAGGCAGGATCCCGGCCTTCAACTCGAAAGAAGCTGTAAAAAACTGTGCTCTCCCGCCGAGGTCAGGGTAGCTTGGCAGTGGCGACCTGCACGCGTCCTAACTATGAAGCCGTTACGCACGTTTAAGGTCACTCCCTACCTGCCGGCTGCTCTGGAAAGTCTGCGCTTGCTGGCCTATAACCTGCATTTTAGTTGGAACGTGGAAACCCGCAGCCTGTTCCAGCGCATGGATCCGGATCTCTGGGATGCCTGTGGCCACAACCCGGTGGCTTTGTTGGGGCAGATGCGGCAGGAGCGGCTGGACGAGCTGGCGGAGGATCCCGGCTTTTTGGCCCAGTTGGAACGGGCCAGCCAACAGCTCCAGAGCTACCTGCAGGAAGACACCTGGTACCGCAAGTATCGCTCGGCCCAAGCGGTGGAAGGGGAGTGCTACGCCTATTTTTCAGCCGAGTTTGGTCTGGCCGATTGTCTGCCCATCTACTCAGGGGGCCTGGGGGTTTTGGCCGGGGATCACCTCAAGGCGGCCAGCGACCTGGGCCTGCCGCTGGTGGGGGTGGGCCTGCTCTACCAAAAGGGATATTTTCGCCAGTACCTCAACCCCGACGGCTGGCAGCAGGAGCGCTACCCTGTGAACGATTTCTTCAACATGCCCCTGGAGCTGCAAAGGGATGTGGAGGGCCGCGAGATTCGCATTGAGGTGGACTACCCCAAGCGCAAGGTGTTTGCCCGCATCTGGAAGGCGATGGTGGGGCGGGTGCCTCTGTATCTTTTGGACACCAACATCGAGCCCAACAGCCAGTACGACCAAGACATCACCGATGAGCTGTACGGCGGCGACCAGGACGTGCGCATCCACCAGGAGATCATGCTGGGCATCGGCGGCGTGCGGGCTTTGCGCGCCCTTGGCATCCATCCCACTGTCTACCACATGAACGAGGGGCACTCGGCTTTTTTGGCCGTGGAGCGCATCCGCCTGTTGATGCTGGAGCAGGGGCTGAGCTTTGAAGAGGCTTGGCAGGTGGCCAAGTCCAGCCAGATGTTTACCACCCACACGCCGGTACCCGCCGGGATCGACCTCTTCCCGCCGGACAAAATCGACTACTACCTCGGCTTCTACTACAGCCAGATGGGCCTGAGCCGGGAGCGCTTTTTGGCCCTGGGCCGCGAAAACACCGGCGACTTCCAGTCCCCCTTCAGCATGGCGGTGCTGGCCATCAACATGGCCTCGTTTGTCAACGGCGTCAGCAAGCTGCACGGGGCGGTCTCGCGCAAGATGTTCAGCCGGCTATGGCCCGGGATCCCGCTGGAGGAGGTGCCGATTACCTCCATCACCAACGGGGTGCATGTCCGCACCTGGGTGGGGGAAGAGAACCAAGCCCTCTACGATCGCTACCTGGGGCCGGATTGGGCGGAGGCTCCCCCCACCGATCCTCTTTGGCAAAAGGTGGATCGGATCCCGGATGGGGAACTGTGGCGGGCCCACGAGCGCAGCCGCTCCCGCTTGATCACCTTCACCCGCGAGCGCCTGGTGGAACAACTGCAAAAGCGGGCCGCCTCGGCAGTGGAGATTCAGCGAGCCTCCGAGGCCCTCAACCCAGAGGTGCTCACCATTGGCTTTGCCCGCCGCTTTGCCACCTACAAGCGGGCCACCCTCTTGCTCCACAACCTGGAACGGCTCAAGGCCTTGCTCAACCATCCCCAGTACCCGATGCAGTTTATCTTTGCCGGCAAGGCCCACCCCCGCGATACAGCCGGCAAAGAGTTGATCCGCCAGATCGTGCAGGTGTCGCGCCAGCCGGAGTTTCGCCAGCACTTAGTTTTCATCGAGGACTACGACATGTACATCACCAGCCTGATGGTGGCCGGCGTGGATGTGTGGCTGAACAACCCCTTGCGCCCTCGCGAGGCCAGCGGCACCAGCGGCATGAAGGCGGCGGCCAACGGTGGACAGAACCTGAGCATTTTGGATGGCTGGTGGGATGAGGCCGATTACTACCAGACCGGCTGGCCCATTGGCCGCGGCGAGGAATACGAGGATCGCGCCTACCAAGATGAGGTGGAGTCGAATGCCCTCTACGACCTGCTGGAACAAGAGGTTGCCCCTCTCTTTTACCAGCGCGGCAGCGATGGCCTGCCCCACGCCTGGATTCAGCGCATGAAGCAGGCGATTCGGCTCAACTGCCCCCGCTTCAGCACGCAGCGCATGGTGCTGGAGTATGCCGAGCGGGCCTACATCCCCCTCAGCAACTACTTTGACCGCATGCGCCGCGACAATTTCGAGTCGGCTCGCCAGTTCACCCGCTGGCGCAATCATTTGCAGGAGAACTGGTACAACATTCGGGTCCTCAATGTCCAGATTGAAACCCCGAAGAAAGCTTCCGCCGCCGGCCTCCCCTCGGCGCAAGATGACCAAGTAGTGATGGCCCGGGATCCCCTCACGGTGACTGTCGAGGTGCGGCTGGGATCCCTGCAGCCGCAGGACGTGATCGTCCAGGCCTACCAGGGGCCGGTGGACGACAACGGCCAGATCCAGAACGGCCAGGCGACCTCTTTGCCCCATGTGGAGACGATGGAGGATCGCGCCATCTTCTCCGGCCAGATTCGCTACGAGGCCAGCGGCCTACAGGGGCTGGCCATCCGCTTGTTGCCCTTTCACCCCGATATGCACGATCCCTATGAGCTGCGGCTGATGCTCTGGGCCTAGAATTCCCATTCCACCCACAAGGGAGACGGGAGGGGAACAGCCCCTTCCTATCCCGATCCAGCTTGAACGAAGAGAAATGCTCCAGATTCGTGAGGATTGGTGTTTGTCGCTGCCCAATCAGTCAGAATCAGAAAAACAGATTCAAACGGCTCCGGGTTGATGCCATGCTCAAAGCCCACGACTCTGCCGGTTTGCGCCTGTTGGTCGTGGCTGCCCTGCTGCTGGGGGGCTTGGCCAGTTGGCGGCAGGATCGCCTCTTGGCGGTGATGGGTCTGGCCAGTGCGGCAGCCATTTCTGCCTTTACCCGCCCCGCCATCTTGGCCTACAACCGCGGTCGCGAGCGGTGGCTGAACCGGGATCTGATAGGGGCCGTCGAGCAGCTCAACCTGGCGCTGCAACAGGATCCCCATTTGACCAACGCCCACCTCCTGCGGGGCCAAGCTTACCTCGAACTCGGCCAGCTTCCCCAGGCGCTGGCGGACTTCGACCAGGCCACCCGGTTGGCCCCGCGCCGGCCAGAACCCTACCTTTACCGCGGCCTGATTCGCCAGTCGCAAGGGGATCTGCAGGGGGCAACGGCGGAGTTGACCGAGCTGGTGCGCCTACACCCCAACGCCCCCCACCACCTCCGCTTGGCCAACCTGCTTATGCAACAGGGATCCCTGTCTTCAGCTCTAACTCACCTGGACGAGGCCATTCGTCGGGATCCCACCTCGGCGCCCGCCTATGCCTGCCGCGCTACGGTGTACGGCTACCTGGGCGAATGGGAGGCGGCTTTGTCTGATTGGTCGCAGGCCATCCGCTGGGATCCCTCTCCGGCCCATTACTATCGGCGGGGCGTTGCCTATGCTTGGGCCGATCGCTATGGCGAGGCCGTTGCCGACCTCAGCCGCAGCCTAGAAATAGAACCGCAGCAGCCCAACGCCCTTTACAGCAGGGGCAACCTTCTCTATGCGCTGGGGGAGATCAAAGCGGCTTTGGACGACTACGAGCGGGCTTTTCGCCGGGAAGCGGACATAAACTGCATCGACCGCTCCGACGAGTACGGCCTGTACGAACGGGGGCTGGCCTACTGGAACATGGGGGATAGAGAGACAGCTCTCTTTGATTTGCAGGCGGCCCTGCAGCTCAGCCGTCAACGTCGCAATCTGGCTTTGGAGCAGCGGGTGCGCCGGTCTCTGCTGCGACTTAGCGATCCAGATGGGGATGCTGGCTCTGTTGGCGCTCCTCGGACGTAGGGGCCAGATCCAGAACCCTCGACAGCGGCTGACCGGGTTTTCTGCTCCTGCAGCAGGGGGGGGTTGAGGCCAAAGCAGTAGCCGACATTGCGCACTGTCTGGATCAAGCTGGGCTGGCGCGGATCCCGTTCCAGCTTTTTGCGCAACGAGAGGATGTGGGTATCGACGGTGCGGGGGTTATCGGTGGAATCCGGCCACGCTCGCTCCAACAGCTCCAGCCGAGAGACGGGATCCCCGTCTGCCTGCACCAGCACCATCAGCAGGCTGAACTCCTGAGGGGTGAGGTCGATCCCTTCCCCGGCCAAGGTGACGCGCCGTTGCACCAGGTCGATTTTAAGCTCCCCATACTGCAGAAAGGTGGGGGGGATGCGGCGCTGCAGCCGGCGGGTCAGGGCCTGAATATGGGCGTCTAACAGGGGCAGGCTAAGGGGCTTGGTGAGGTAAGCGTCTGCCCCGGCTTCCAGCCCGGTGATGATGTCGGCTTCGGATCCCCGCTGGGAGAGCAGCAAAATCAGCAGATCGCACTGGCGACGGGCCCAGCGGCACAATTGCAGGCCGCCGCGGTTGGACAGCTCTGCATCCAAAATCAGCAGGTGGATGGGCTGCTGCTGCAGCAGGGTTTTAGCCTGGCGGATGGTCTCTGCTTGCCAAACTGGGTGCCCCGCCTGTTGCAAGTGCCAACCCAGCAAGCTGCGCAGATGGGGGTTGCCTTCTGCCAGCAAGATGTGCAAGGGTTGCATGGCTGTCCGGTTGGGATCCCGCCCACATCATAGTGCTCCCCACCGCTGACGCGAGAGTGCTCCGCACCGCTGACGCGAGAGATAGGGATCACCTTCGGGTAATGCAGTTTGCCTTTGGCGGCCCTATAGATGGGAGAATCTTCTACCAAAACCAAAGTGCTCCCCACCCCTGACGTGATGGCCGATTCTCTCCCTTCCATTTCTGAGCGCAAACAGGATCACCTGGACATTGTTCTGCAGCAGGACGTAGCCGCCCAAGGGATCCGCACCGGCTTTGAGCGGTTTTTCTTTGAGCATGTAGCTTTGCCGGAGCTGCTGTTGCCGGAGATCGATCTCAGTTGCCGGTTTCTGGGAAAACGCCTGCAGGCTCCCCTGCTCATCAGCAGCATGACCGGGGGAACGGACACAGCCCGCGAGCTCAACCTGCAACTGGCCAGTGCCGCTCAAGAATTGGGCATTGCCATGGGGGTGGGATCCCAGCGGGCCGCTTTGGAACACCCGGAGCTGGCCCGGACTTACCAGGTGCGCCAAGTGGCCCCGGATATTCTGCTGCTGGCCAACCTGGGTGCTGTTCAGCTCAACTATGGCTATGGGCTGGAGCAGGCGCGACGGGCGGTGGAGATGATCGAGGCGGATGCGCTGATTTTGCACCTCAATCCTCTCCAGGAGGCGGTTCAGCCCCAGGGGGATCCCGACTGGCGCGGGTTGTACGGCCGCATCGAACGCTTGGTGGCCCAACTGCCGGTGCCGGTGCTGGTCAAGGAAGTGGGCAATGGCCTCAGTGCCAAGGTGGCCCAGCGGCTGGCCGACTGCGGCGTGGCAGCCCTGGATGTGGCGGGGGCGGGCGGCACCAGTTGGAGCGAGGTGGAGGCCCATCGCCAAACAGAGGCCTTCAAGAAACGCATTGCCCACAGCTTCAGGGATTGGGGGATCCCAACCGCGTTGGCCCTGCTGGAAATTCGTCGCTTGCTGCCGGATTTACCCCTGGTGGCCAGCGGCGGCATCCGCAACGGCATCGACGTGGCCAAAGCCATCCGCCTGGGGGCCGATGTGGTGGGCATGGCCGCCCCCGCTTTACACGCCGTCTCCCAAGGACAAGCGCAGGCAGTGGTGGATACCTTTCGCGCCGTGATCGAGGAGCTGAGGATCGCAGCCTTCTGCACCGGATCCGCCAACTTGGCCCGGCTGCGGCAAGCGACCCTGCGGCGGCAGGATACTTGGGATCCCTTGTAGCGTTGACCAGAATCCCACCGATCCCCCGGCTCCTCTCCCAAACGGAGAGAGAAAGGAAGTTGCTAATGGGTTTTCTCCGGCGCCGATTCCCCTACCACGACCACCGCTCCCATGTCCCCCAGCAGGCGCGACTGGTTGCGCAATAGCCCCAGCAAGTTAAGCCGGTTGGCCCGCCGCAGGGGATCCGGATCCATCACCAAGACCGCCTCAAAAAACCGCGCTACCTGCGGAGCAGCCGCTTGCAGAGCTTCCACCAAGGGGACGAGGTCTCCCCGCAAGGCCGGCTCCACCCCTAGGTGGTAAACCCTCTGGCAGGCTTCGTACAGCTCCCGTTCTGCTGCCTCCTGCAACTGGCCGGGATCCACAGCGGCTGCCGGATCCACCACGGCGTAGTCTAAGTCCCCTTGGGCTGCCAGGCGGGCACAGCGATTGAGGGTGGGATAGAGATCCGCCAATTCCCCGGTAGCCCGCAAATGTTGCAGATACTCGGCCCGCAGCAAGGTCAAAGGCAGGTTGCTCAGGGCCCGCAAGGTCAGTTCCGATTTCTGCGGATCCTCTGTCTGCACGGATTCAGGATCCCCGACCACGGCTCTGACCAAGTCATAGTCGATTCGCTTTTCTTCCTGCAAAAGGGTTTGCAGCCGCTGGGCGAGAAACTCCTGCAACGCTTTTAAGGTCTTTTCATCTCCCGCTGCGTAGTCCTGCACCACCCTTTGCAGCAGGGAGTTGAAGTCAAAGCTCCAGCCGGCCTCCCAGGCAACCAGCACCAGGCTGTTGGCGGCCCGCCGCAGGGCAAAGCGATCCGAAGAACCACTGGGGATCCGCCCCAAGCGAAACATGCCCACCAGAGTGTCCAGGCGATCTGCCCAGCCCACCACCCGCCCGGTTAAAGAGGTGGGCAGAGCCTCCCCCGCCCCCAGAGGCCAGTAGTGTTGCTCGATCCCCTCAGCCACCGCCTCCGGTTCCCCATCCTGCCGGGCGTAGTCGGCCCCCATGATCCCCTGCAGCTCCGGGAACTCGTACACCATCTGGGTCACCAGATCCGCCTTGCACAGTTGGGCCGTGCGATCCACCAGCGCCTGCTCCTGGGGATCCAAATTCAAGGCAGCGGCGATGAGACGGCTGATGTGGCGGATGCGCTCCACCTTATCCCGCATCGATCCCAGCCCCTCGGCAAAGGCGACTGCCTGCAGCCGCTCCACCCGCTCCGCCAAGGGGATCCGCCGATCCTCTTCGTAGAAAAAGCGGGCATCGGCCAAGCGTGCCCGCACCACCCGGCTGTTGCCCGCCGCGATCCGCTCCGACTGCTCAGGATCACCATTGGAAATGGTGATGAAATAGGGCAGTAATTTCTGGGGATCCCGGCCATCCCGCACCGGGAAGTAGCGCTGGTGGGTGATCATCACCGTCTCGATCACCGCAGGGGGCAATCGCAAAAACTCCGGCTCAAAGCGCCCCAGAACTGCTGTTGGCCACTCCACCAACTGCACCACCTCTTGCAGCAGAGAAGGGGGGATCTGCGCTTCTCCCTGCACCTGCCTGGCCAGCTTGGCCACTGCGGCCCGGATGTGGGCTTCTCGCCCTGCCGGATCGGGACTGACCCCGACCTCTTGCATTTGCCGGACATAGCTCTCGGCCCGCTCCAAAACAAGCCGCTGGGATCCCAAAATGCGGTGCCCCCGACTCACCCGCCCGGCCACTAAGCCTGGCAGAGGATTGCCCTCAGGGGTAGGCCAGAGCAAAGGCAGCACCTGATCATCCCAAAGGGAAACCAGCCAGCGGATGGGACGGGGAAACTTCAAGTCTCCATAGCCCCAGCGCATCAGCCGTTCGCCGCTCAAATGGGTGATCCAGCCGGGCGCCAATTCCTGGAGCACCGCTGCTGTCGGTCGACCCCGCACCCGCTGCACGGCAAAGACAAAGGATCCCTTGCCCACCTGCCGGATTTCCAGGCTACCGGGATCCACCCCTTGTTTTTGGGCAAACTTTTCCCCTGCCGGGGTGAGCCGGCCGTCTTGGTAGGCCACCTGAGCCGGCGGCCCCTTCACCTCTAGGACGCGATCCGGCTGCTGGGTGGGCAACCCCTGCAACAGAACCGCCAGGCGGCGTGGCGTGCCGAAAAGCTGCATCTCCTCGGCCTGCAGATGGGCTTCTGCCAAAGAGGCCGGGATCCCGGTTTTCCATTGCTCTAGGGCTGAATCCACAAAACTGGCCGGCAGCTCCTCACAGCCGACTTCTAGCAAATAGGCAACCATACCCCTATGCTCTTAGCGACATCCCCCCTGGGGATCCCAGTTTATCAGGGGAGCCGGGGCGGCGTTCACACAAGCGCTCTAACCCGCCATCAGTACCAAGTGGGATCCCCTGCTGCCAGAACGCCCTCCTGCGGACGTGCCGGGGAGGCAGCAGGCAGATGCACCACAAGTATGGAAAGGCTAGGCCGGTTGCGGGCAATGGTCTCCGGCTCTCGGCTCAGACGGGAGCGGCTGCGGGCTTCGCTGGGGATCAACATCAACACATCTCCCGGCTGCAGCGCTTTGAGCACCTCGGCCACCAGCCCTCCTTGCACCCGTTGGAGCGGCAGATGGGCGTAGCTTTCCGCCACCAGGGCCGGGGAGCGCTCCCGTGGCGGTCGGGTTTGCACCAAAAGAATCTGCAGCGCCGCCTTCAATTCCTCGGCCAGCGTCTGCGCCAGCCCAATCGTCTGCTGCAGGGATCCAGAAGACGCTTCCAACTCTGGGGCTGCCAAAAGGATGCGCCGCGTCGTCTCAATCGGGACAGGAAACCGCGTAATCAACACCGGGATCCCCACCTGCCGCACCACTGCGTCGATGACACTGCCGAAGAAATTCTCCGCATAGGTGGAGTAGCCCTTCCAGCCCAGGATTACCAAGGTAGCCTGCTGTTCCGCTGCCGAGCGAACGATCCCTTTTTCCACCGAATCATCCACCCGGCGAATGGCTTCCACTCGGGCCACGGCGCTGTGGGCCAAAGCTTCGGCAAAGGACAGCAACTGTTCCTGCCGAGAAAGGGCCGCGGGCGAGATCCCAGCCCGGTCAGACAAAACGTGCAGCGGCAGCAACGTCCCCCCTTCTTTTTTGACCAAAATCAAAGCCAACTGCAGCAGGTTGCTTTCGGTATCGGGGTTGGCGACCGGCACCAAGACGCGGGATCCCCAGGCTGGCTGGGGCAGGTTACCAGCTTCTGCCGCCACCTCTGCAGGCTGGAGTCGCTCACCCCAGCGGGCCACGATCCAAGGCGAGGCAATGCAGGTGATCAGGATCATGGCGATGGTGCCGTTCACCGTCAGCTCATCCACCAATTTCACGTTAAAGGCCACCGTGATTGCCGCCAAAGTAGCCGCCGCCTGGGCCACCGACAGGCCGAACATGACCATGGCGCTGGCCAAGCGCCAGCCAAACAGTTGGGCCGGGATCCAAGCCGCCAAAAACTTGCTCACCACCTCCGCGGCAATCATCACTCCGCCCACCAGCAGCGTGCGTGGCTCGCCCAAGAGAATGCTGGGGTTGATCAGCATTCCCACCGAGATCAAGAAAAACGGCACAAACAACGTGTTGCCGATGAACTGAATGCGGTTCATGAGGGGGCTAAGCTGGGGGATGATGGGGGTGATGGCCGTCCCGGCCAAAAAGGCGCCCACCACCGGCTCAATGCCGATCAACCCTGCTCCGTAGGCCACCACGAACAAGGTGGCAATCACAAAAGTAAACTCCGCCCCCTCGTCGTGGCCGAAGCGCTGGAAAAACCAACCGCCCAGCTTGGGCACCCCCCAGAGGGTGGCAAAGGTGTAGAGGGCAATCGAGGGGATCAGCGTCAGCCAAAATTGCAGCGTCAGCCCGCCTTGGTGGGCGCGCACCACCACCGCCAGCACCAACAACGCCAAGACATTGGTAATTAGCGTCGCCCCCAAGGTGGCTGTCACCGTCTGCAGGCGCATCAGGCCCAACTTGGAGACAATCGGCAGGGCAATGAGGGTGTGGGAGGCAAAACACGAAGCCACCAGCACCGCCGCCAGAAAGTCATACCCCAAGGCCAGCATGGCCGCCGTGCCGATCACCATTGGCAACAGAAAGGTGAGCACCCCAAAGACACTGGCCTTCCAGGCATTCAGCTTCAGATCCTCCAGGCTGGTCTCCAGCCCGGCCATGAACATGAGAAACAGCAGCCCCACCGTGCCCAACAAGACGATGGTTCCGTCCCGCTGCAAGATGCCCAAGCCGTAGGGCCCCACCACCAAGCCGGCCAGGATCAGGCCGATGATCCCCGGCAGGTGCAGCCGCTCAAACAGCAACGGCGCCACCAGCATGATCGTCAGGAGGATCAGAAACACCAGCACTGGGTCTTTCACCGGGCCGAGCAGGGCCAGAGGGATCCCTGAAATTGGCAGCCAGTTAGCCAGCATAGATACCCGACAGACAGCAACCCACAGACTCGGCCAAGCGCCCGCCTGAGTCTATCAGATTCATCCAGATTCAGATAGCTCCTCATGGCCCACGGCTTTCGTCCAGTCTTCAATCTCCGGCAGGGTGTTTAACAAGCATTCAAAATACATCAAGAACACACTGGGAATGAAGACAGCCTGGCGGTGGCGCCCGCAAAGAGGCGAGAGAAACTTTCGAGAAACACACATTAAAATCGGAGGGTACATGCTCTTGGGCCGCTTATGAACCAGCTTGCTCCTGGAAAAGTGATCGGTCAGCGCTATCAACTGGTTCAGAACATTGCGGCAGGGGGCATGGGGCAGGTGTTCAAGGCTGTGGATACCCGCCTGTTCAATCGTCCGGTGGCGGTGAAGCTGTTGCACCAAAACTTGGCAGGCGATGAAAACACCTGCCGTCACTTGCTCAAGCGCTTTCAGCAGGAAATTCGCATCAGTACCCTGCTGGGGGAGCACCCGGCCATTGTCAAGGTGCTGGATTACGGTCTGGAGAACAACCAACCTTATTTGGTGATGGAATACCTGACGGGGCGCAGCTTGGGAGAACTGATGCTCAAGCACCCGCTGCTGCCCCCTCAGCAGGTGGTGAAGATCGCCCGCCAAGTGTGTGCCGGTCTCTACTATGCCCACAATTTGGAGACCGAGCAAGATGGCCACCTCATCAAAGGAGTGATCCATCGCGACATCAAGCCCAGCAATCTCTTTGTTTTTTGAAAGATGAGACCCTGGGAGAGACGGTCAAGATCCTGGATTTTGGCATCGCCAAGTTGCTGAGCGACGTTTCTTTGGCCCTCAGCACCCAAACCACCGGCTTTTTGGGGACGGTGCGCTACGCCTCTCCCGAGCAGGTGCGCGGCGAGGAATTGGATCCCCGCTCCGACATCTACTCATTCGGCGTGGTGCTCTACCGCATGCTGACCGGGCAACACCCCCTACAGCCCAAGACCGATTCTTTTCCCGGTTGGTACGAGGCCCACAACTACCAACAGCCTCGGCCCTTCGACCGCTCCCAGTTGCCTCATGAGATCTCGCCGGCGCTGGAGGAAGTGGTGCTTGCTTGTCTGGCCAAAGACCCCGGCCAGCGGCCCCAGACCATGAGGCTCCTCAGCGACCAATTGGAGGGATCCCTGCAATCCCACAACAGCGCCGGATCTTCCCTCACGCCCCCTCCAACAACCTCGCCGTTTTCCGAGCGCACCCTGGCAGCCATCGATGATTGGGAAGGCGCCCAGCCGGACTCCAGGGACAGGCAGATCCCCCTCTGGGGAGGGATAGCTCTTTTTGCCGCCATTGCCGGGAGCACTTTTTGGGGCCTGCGTCTGCTTTTGAATCCGGGTACAGACATTGAGAGACCGCCTGCTGTTCCTTTGCCCTCTGACACCGATGAGCGGGAGGCCGGCCCAGATCCACTGCTGGACTGGCTGCTGCGGGATGGTGAGCCAGTGTTTGAAGATGATCCTGATCCGGTTCGGGAGAACCCTCAACCCGAACCCACGCCCACATCGCCACCCACCCCAGCACCCCAGCCCACTTTACCGCCACCCACCCCTGCGCCTCCGCCCGTTGCAGCGCCGGCCCCCCGCCCACTCCCATTCCCAGCACCCCCCTGCCGCCCCAGCCGGTCAATCGCCCCCTCTTTCCCCCATCAAACGGGCCGCTCCTCCTGCTGCTGCCTTTCCCACCCCTGCCCAAAACCCTACGCCCAGCTTCCTACAACGCCTGCGCGAAGAGCGGGAACGCTTGGGGAAGGACTAAGCCGAAAAAAAGGGATCCCTGAGGATCCCCTGGCAAAGAGCTGGGCAAGGCTAGTCCTCGATGGGATCCCCCGTCAGAGGATCCCAGAAGAGGGTCAGTCAGGCGGCTGCCAGCCGGGCATTGGCGGCATCCCAGTTCACCAGGTGTTCCAGGTAGGCGCTGATGAAGTCGGGACGCCGGTTTTGGTAGTCCAGGTAGTAGGCGTGCTCCCACACATCCAGGGTGAGCAAGGGCACTTGGCCGTGCACCAGCGGGTTTTCGGCGTTGGGGGTTTTGGTGACCTTGAGGGTGCCGTTGTCCAGCACTAGCCAAGCCCAGCCGCTGCCAAACTGGGTGGCCGCCGCCGTTTTGAAGGCTTCCACAAACTTGTCGTAGCCGCCCAGGTCGGCGTTGATCTTGTCGGCGATGGGCCCCGTCGGCGCGCCGCCCCCACCCGGCTTCATGGATTCCCAGAAGAAGGTGTGGTTCCAGACTTGGGCAGCATTGTTGAAGATGCCCACTTTGTCGGGATCCCCAAACGTGGTCTTGATAATTTCTTCCAGGGACTTATTGGCCAGATCGGTGCCCTCGATCAGCTTGTTCAGGTTGGCCACGTAGGCGGCGTGGTGCTTGCCGTGGTGGTAGGAGAAGGTTTCCGCCGACATATAGGGCTTGAGGGCGTCGGCAGGGTAGGGCAGAGCTGGGAGTTCAAAAGCCATAATCGTCTGTCCTCTGTGTCTTGTGCAAGGAATGCAAGAAAGAACGCGGCCAAGGCTAAGGGTAAACCAGACAAAGGCGTTACCTTTCTTTGCAGTCTTAGTGTAACTCAGAACGATTACGCTTTGGGATCCCCTGGGCCCTTCGATGACCGGGGGCTAACGGGATCCCTGCCGCAGCAACTCGATCAGCAGGGGGGCGACATCCCGCAGCAGCGGGATCAAAACCGCTGTGATGGCGGCGATGGTAACCACATTGCGGGTGAAGTTGAGGGTGTCGCGGCTGAGCTGGAAAAACCGCTCGTCCCAGCGTTTGACCTCGGCTTCCAGACGTTCTTCTGCCTTAGCGACGCGCTCCTCGGCGTTGGCGATGCGTTCCTCAGCTCTGGCGATGCGCTCTTCGGTGCCGGCAACGGTCTGCAGCAGCTCTTGGTTTTGCCGGGCCAGTTGGGCGATGGCTTGAGCGTTGGCCTCGACGGTGCGCTCGATGCGCGCCAGCCGCTCCTCGCTATTGCTCATGGTCTCCTTCTCGGGGGGAGAAATTGATGGGGGCTGGGGAAGTCTTGGGGTGGGATCCCTTGCAGGGCCTCGGCCATGAAGCGCTTCCAGGTGGGGGCGACAAAAGCGCCCCCTGCCGTGCCGGGCAGCATGGGGGAGTTGTTGTCGTTGCCGATCCAAATGGCGGTGGACAGTTGCGGCACATAGCCGATAAACCAGGCGTCGCGAAAGTCGGAGGTGGTGCCGGTTTTGCCTGCTACCGGTCGCCCATCGTCCAGACGGGCCGCGGTCCCGGTGCCCTGGGTCACCACCCCCTTGAGGATCTGGTTGAGGGTAGCCACCGCCCAGGGATCCAAAACCTGCTGCGGCTGGGGCTTGGCCTCGAAGAGAATCTGACCGTTGCGATCCACCACCTGGGCCAAGAAGGTTGGCTCCACCCGGTAGCCGCCATTGGCAAACACCGCATAGCTGGCCGCCATCTCCAGGGGGCTGATGCTGGCCGAGCCCAGGGCCGTGGCCAGGTTGGGGAACATCTCGGCGCTGATGCCCGTGGCCTGGGCCGCTGCAATGACGTTGCGGATCCCAACCTCATCTGCCAGCTTGACGGTGGGCACGTTGCGGGAGAGCTCCAAGGCGCGGGCAAAAGTGAGGGGGCCGTAAAAGGTGTTGTCGTAGTTTTTCGGGCTGTAGGGGGGCGAGCCGGGATAGGTGACCGGGGTGTCTTCCAGGATGCTGTTGGGCCCGTAGCGGCCGGTAGCCAGGGCCGCGTAGTACACGTAGGGCTTAAAGGTGGATCCCGTTTGGCGAAAGGCTTGGGTGGCGCGATTAAATTGGCCCCGCTGGGCGTTGATGCCGCCCACAAGGGCCTTGACATAGCCGGTACGGGGATCCACTGCCGCCAGGGCCATCTGGTCGGCTCGGCGAGCGGCTGCAATGCGGGGCCCATCTTCGTTGACAATGCGCTCTGCCAAGCGTTGCAGCCGCAGGTCGATGGTGGCCTGCACCCGCAGCCCCCCCTGGAGAATTGCCTGCTCGCCATAGCGACGCCGCAGCTCGGCTTTGATGACGTCGGTGACCGCCGGGGCGTTGCTCTGGAAGGAGGTGATGCGGCCCAAGGTCAATTCTTGCTCGCGGGCTGCCTGGGCTTCTTCCGGGGTAATCCACTTCAGCTCCACCAGGCGATCCAGCACCAGCCGCTGCCGGCGTTTGGCTCCCTCCAGGTTACGGAAGGGGCTGAGGGTTTCTGGAGCCGGCAGGATCCCGGCCAACATCGCCGCTTCCGCCAAGTTTAGCTCTGCCGCATCCTTGTTGAAGTAGCTGCGGGCCGCCGCCTGGATGCCGTAGAGGTTGTGCCCCCAGTACACCTGGTTGAGGTACATCTCCAGGATTTCGTCTTTGGTAAAGACCTGCTCCAGCCGCACCGCCAGCACGACCTCGGCTACTTTGCGGCTGAGGGTGCGCTCCGGCCTCAAAAACAGGTTCTTCACCAGTTGCATCGTCAGGGTGGAGCCGCCTCCCGCTGAGCCCAAGCCCCCCTCAACGCTGCCCAGAAGGGCCCGGCCCAAGCTGACCGGGTTGATGCCGGGGTGGGTGTAGAAGTGGCTATCTTCAATGGCCAGTAGCGCCTTTTTCATCTCCGGCGAGACCTCGTCCAGCGAGATCACCTCCCGGTTGGCTTCCCCATGCAAGCTGGCAATCGGCTCGCCGCGAATATCGACAATGTGGGTGGTGGCCACCGGCACGTAGTCCCGCAATTGATGTACATCCGGCAGGTTGCGGAAGCTGATGGCCAACCCCATCAAGCCGGCGGCCGTCGCCGTAGATCCCAACAGCAGGGATCCCAGCAACAGATTGCCCACCGTGGCGGCAACCTGAGCCCTCCAGGAGGGGCGGGTGGGTGGGGCCGCGCCGGCGTACTCACCATACCCCAAGCCGGGGGAGAGATGGCCGCGAGCCCCCGAGCGTCTGCGACCGTAGGTCACGTCAAAAACTCCGTCACTTCAGCGTTGCGGAGCGACCGCAAGTCTGACCCATTATAGGGCGGTGCTTCTTGGGCCGGCAGGGGATCCTTTCTGGGTGGGGCGAAGCCGGGTGGGTGGATAGGCTTAAAATGGCTCATGGTGCACCTCGATCCAAGGGATGGAATCAACTCTAGGGACATCGCCAACTGCCCTCTCGTCGGCCCCAAGGGATCCCTGCATCGCCGAGATCGCCCAGCGGGGGGTGGCCGAGATCTTTCCGGGGGGGGCGGCAGCTCTGGAAGAGCGCTTGGCCACAACGGATCGCCCTTTGCGGGTCAAGCTGGGCATCGATCCGACGCGGCCAGATCTGCACCTGGGCCACGCGGTGGTTTTGCGCAAGTTGCGGCAGTTTCAGGATGCCGGCCACGTGGCCATTTTGCTCATCGGGGATTTTACGGCGCTGGTGGGGGATCCCACTGGCCAGTCGGAGGCGCGTCCCCGCCTGACGCCGGCAGAAGTGGAAGAAAACGCCCGCACCTATCTGGAGCAGGCTGGCAAGATTTTGGACTTTGCGACCCCTGGCCGGCTGGAGGTGCGCCGCAACAGCGAGTGGCTGGCCCGCCTCACCCTCAGCGAGCTAATCGAGCTGCAGGCCCAGATGACGGTGGGGCAGATGTTGGCCAAAGAAGACTTTGCCCAGCGCTACCAAGCTGGAACACCGGTGTACTTGCACGAATTTCTTTACCCCCTCCTGCAGGGCTACGACTCGGTGGCCCTGGCAGCCGACGTGGAGCTGGGGGGAACCGACCAGCGCTTTAACCTCCTGGTTGGCCGAGAGCTGCAGCTTTGGAAAGGCCAAACGCCGCAGTTTTGCCTGACGGTGCCGCTTCTGGAGGGCTTGGATGGCTACCAGAAAATGTCCAAGTCCAAAAACAACTACGTGGGCCTGACCGAGGATCCCCTCACCATGTACTCCAAGCTGGAGAAGGTGCCGGATCACCTGGTGGAGCGGTATTTTGAGTTGCTCACGGCGGTGCCCCCCTCAGAGCTGCCGGCAGATCCCCGTCAGCGCCAGATTCTCCTAGCCAAAACTCTGGTGGCCCAATTTCACTCCCCTGAAGCGGCAGAAGAGGCGCAGCGCACCGCCCAAGCCCTGGTGTTGCAAGGCAATCTCGTCGAGACGGGATCCATCCCCACCTTTGCCGTCGAGGGCTTGTCTTACCCGGCAAAACTCAGCTACATCCTGCGCGAGTCCGGCCTGTGCAAGAGTGCCGCCGAGGCCCGTCGGCAAATCCAAGGAGGCGCCGTGCGGCTGGACGGACAAAAAGTGGAGGATCCCGACTTGGAGTTTGCCAACGCTTCTGACCTGGTCGGGCGGGTTCTCCAGGTGGGCAAGAAGGCCTTCCGCCGCTTGGTGGTGGGCCCAGAGTAGTCAGCCCCCAACCCCTCTCCCTTGATGAGACCGGGAAGGGAGGATCAACCATTAACGGGTGGGGGTGGGCTTGAAACCGAGCCCGGCTTTTTTCTGCTTGGTCTTGGCTGGGGGATTGAACAGCGGTGAAGCCAACAAGGTTTGCGGGAAAACGGGCTCCGCCTTTGGCCGGATCGATCTCGCCTCCGCCACAGCTTCAGCGAGCTTCTGCCGCACCAGCTCTTGGGTCTCCAAGATATTGGGATCCGCCGCCCATTCCGGGGCTTCCCTGACCGGATCGTCTTCGGAAGTAAATTCCAAGTCGTAAACCTCGTTGCGGTAATCGGGGCTGAAGCACTCCCAGGCGCGCAAACTGTAGAAGTAGGGGAATAACCGCACCATGCGCTCGATATCTAGGTGTGCTGCAAAGCAACAAAAAGCCTCTTCTTCAGAGACCGGAAATGGCGCGTAGTGCTCGGAAACAAACCACTGCAAAAACTTGCGCGCCTCCGGAACAACCTGCTCTGGGGCCATGGATCCCAGCGCCGCCGCGTTGAAGCAGTTGACCAAAAGGTGCTCCAGCAGCACGGCGTTGTACTCGGCAAAGCAGGTTTGCTCGCGGCTTTCTACCGGCTGCCAGGGCATATTGCCGTTGGCGGCGATAAACAGATGCACCAAGTCATGCGAGGGATTGGTTTGAATGGCGCCGTGCCCCTCCAGCTTGGCCCCGTCACAGCTAAAGATTTGGTACTGCGGGCTCCAGTAGAACTTCAGTTGCTTGGCTGCCATGTCCGACCGTCCTCCTCACCCAGAGGGATCCCTCTAGAGCTTACACCCGCAGGCGGGCTACAGGCACCTCTGTAGGGACAATCCTCGTCGCCCCTGCCCTGCCCCAAATGAAGACAGAGAAGGTTTCCTAGCCAAGGTTAACGTAAGGTGCGGAATTCCCCACCCGGGTGGGGATGGATAGCACCCTCTGAC